>CAZVLC010000438.1:0-1502 GCA_964627885.1 uncultured Peptococcaceae bacterium | reverse complement strand
AACTGAAACAGATCATCAGTGCAGAAAGCAAAAAGAACCTTACGGGGTTCTTTTTACATTGATAAACACAGCCTATTTTTTTTATTATTGATAATCAGGGTGGCGAAGTATATAATAATGACATGCAAAGAAGCAGGCGAGCGGAGGAGTTGCTTGCAATGATTCTGGAAGAAACAGAGGAAATTGGGGAATTAATAAAACAAATAAAAGGCGTTGCTCCGGTAAAAAAATATACTTATTTGGCTCTTATGCATATGGGAAACCAAATAAGGATAGCGATATTGATTTATGCATTATTATTAACGATAATAAGATTAGAAAAAGGGATTTAATTAAAAACATTAGAAAGTCTATCTCTGAAGTTGCTAAAAAGCCTGTTGATATCTTGGTATATGATCAAGAGCAATTTTTACAAAGGGCAAAAGTAAAGGTTACTATTGAATATAAAATATTCAATGAGGGAGTAAGTATTTATGGATAATAAATTTGTTGCAAATGAATGGTTTGAATAACTTATCATTGACAAAGGGATAACGCAGTGCATATACTATGTTTGAATTAATTTCCTCAAGAAAGAATAAAAGATTAATTGCAAAGAAGGGGAGAAGTAATCTTTGTAGCCCGCAGAGAGGATGGGCCATCGGCTGAGAGCCCGTTCGGGAAAAACGAGATGAAATGCGCCCCAGAGCTGTAAATCCGAACCATTGGGTGGACGACGTTGTGAAAACGACGCCGGGGTCATGCCTTTGAGGTAGGATTATACCGTATGCGCCGCGTTAAGGCAGAATGAGTTGGGGTAAAATTTAAGCCTTTGCTTAGTTCCATTGCTTAATTTGAGTGCTTAGTTTACTGCCAAACAGAGTGGAACCGCGTAATCTTCGCCTCTGTCTTGAGACGAAGATTTTTTGTATGTTTTTGGGGGATAAAACTTCCCCCTTAAGGGAGAAATTAATTTAGGCAGCCCTATTATAAGATGGGAGGAATAGAGATGTTTAGGTGGTTTAAGAAGCATATTCAGGTGGTTTATGAGCGCGACCCCGCGGTTAAAAGCCCTTTGGAGGTAATTCTCTGCTATCCCGGCTTTCATGCCATCATCATGCATCGAATCGCCCATTGGTTTTATCGGAGGAGGCTTTTTCTGGTTGCGCGTTTTATTTCGCAAGTCAACCGGTTTTTTACCCAGATCGAGATTCATCCCGGAGCAAAAATCGGCCAAGGATTTTTTATTGATCATGGGGCCGGGGTAGTCATTGGGGAAACGGCCGAAATTGGCGATAATGTGACTCTCTATCAGGGCGTAACTTTAGGAGGAACGGGGAAAGAAAAAGGAAAACGGCATCCGACTATCGGCAATAATGTGGTAATTAGCAGCGGAGCCAAGGTGCTGGGTTCTTTTCGGGTTGGAGATAATGTTAAAATAGGGGCGGGTTCCGTAGTACTGAAAGAGGTTCCTCCTAATTCGACAGTCATTGGGGTCCCCGGACGGGTTGTCAAAAGAGAAG
>CAZVLC010000437.1:0-1504 GCA_964627885.1 uncultured Peptococcaceae bacterium | reverse complement strand
ATAAAACGATTAGAATCAGAACTTGATAATACCAGGGTAAGTCACAGAGAAAAGGTGGAAAGTCTCCTTGATATGTCGGAACACGAGGTGAATTATGCTGTAAAGGAATTTCAGAATGTTTTGGCACGGGATTTGCAACTTGAATATACGGACTTTATGGCTGTTGTTAACGAGGATATTACACCTGATTTGGCAGAAAACTTTAAAGCTCAGCTTTTAAGTATTTTCAATATTTTGCGTGGCAAAGGCTTAAAACTGTAGTTGGGGGGTGGGAGGCATGAATGATTGCTGTTTTGGTATCGACTTTGGAACAACAAACAGCGCTTGTGTAGCTATCTTGGAAGGCAGGAAAGAAATCAAAATTGGGGATGGCTATGAAAACCCTTTCCCGTCAATTGTAGCCGTGGATAAATTATCTGGAAAAGAAGCTTTTTGTGGTCGTGAGGTCTGGGTTAGACGGCAAGAACTGAGCCAGACCTGTAAAATATTTACCTCTGTCAAAAACAATCTGGGAACAGACTGGAAAGAAACGATACAGAATATAGACTGGGTACCAGAAATGATTGCAGCAAAAATACTAGGGAGCCTTCAGCTTCAGGCCAGAGAACAGGCCGGTATCAAGAAACTGGAGCATGCAGTTGTAGCTGTTCCTGCCGGATTTTCACCGGAAAAGAGAAAGAGCCTTCGTATTGCTGCCCGGGCTGTTGGAATTCAGATTGATTCTTTTATAAGTGAGCCGACCGCAGCACTTTTCTGTCATATAAGCGAAATCGGTTCCTATTCAAAAATAGGAGTAATTGACTGGGGTGGAGGAACTTTTGATGTTTCCATTATTAAATTGGGAAGTTCAGATAATGGACATAAAATTGTAAAGGAACTTGGTGTGGGTGGACTGAATCTTGGCGGCGATGATATAGATTTGAGAATTGCAGAATGGGCGCATAACCAGATAATCAATATAAAAGGAACCAGGACGGCCTTTGATGAAATGCCTGCTGAAGCCAGGGATCAGTTGATTGCCAGATGTGAACGAGCGAAGAGGGCTCTCGCTTTTGATGATATAGCACCAATCCGCTTAAACAGATACGGAGACCTGGGAGCAGTAAACATTCCGTTGGATATTGAAATACTGACCAGCCTAACTGCAGGCTATGTTGCAGATGCGGTAAAGTGTTTTGAAGAAACACTGGGACGATCTCGCCTTAGCATTGAAGATCTGGGATGTATTTTAATGGTTGGGGGGAGTGTGAACATAGAACCTTTTAGTAAAGCCGCAGACAAAAGATGGTCGTGTGCAAAATATTATCCTGCTGATTCTGACTGGAGCGTTGCTAAGGGTGCTGCACTTCTTGCAATGAATTCCGGTCAGTACCGAATCGCGAGTGATATTGGAGTTGCTATGTCAGATGATACATTCTTTCCGATTATAAAGTCTGGAGAAAAGCTTGACAACAGAAAGAAACACTTTACTTTTGGGTGGGTTGAGGATTCTGATAAAGATAAA
>CAZVLC010000436.1:0-1504 GCA_964627885.1 uncultured Peptococcaceae bacterium | reverse complement strand
ATTTGCTTTCTTCATACTCTGTATCCCTGAGCCGACTTATGGATTCGACTTGGATATTAGAGATTATTTCCGTTCACAGGTAGAACGAAGCGACCGTTTTATTCAAAATGTCGAGACCAAAGTAAACCATAGTATCCAAACACCCACAACATTGATTACGAAATTATCGCAAGGCGGTTTTTCGTTATTCGAAAAGCGGACCGGTGTAACAGAAGATAATAAGTTGTATCAGGTCGCGAAAAACTCCACCTTAAGGAAAACCGGTATTAAATTAGGCGTAGTTGAGGGAACGAAGGATTTTGTCATGGGGACTGTGTCTTTATTAGCGCAGTTAAATACATTACCGGCACGGACGATTAATTTGGCTTATAACGTTAAAGAAAAGCCGCAAGAGTATAAAGAGAAGGCAGTTACCGGCATCACGGTGCTGGCTGGGGCAGTGGCAAATCCAAAGCCGATTCTCCGCAGTGTGCAACAAAGTTGGCAAAACACGGTGGCCGAAGCACAGAAAGACCCATTGAAAATGGGTAAATTGCAAGGCGAAGTTGCGGCGTTTGGTGGTACATTGTTGATAGGGGGAGGACAAGCCAAAACCGCTGCCAAAGCAGGTGGGCTGCTTGAAAAAGTGGCTAAAGTAGCAGGAACAGGCAAAGCAACTGGTCTATCTATACCCGGTACATTGAATAAAGGGCTAACTGGGTTTACTTTACAGGGAAAACGAGGAGTTTCATTTTTATTTAAGAATGAAGAAGCAATTTTTTCCCCGTTAAGTATTATGAATAGATTAGGGGGAATTGGAAACAAAAAAAGTAGCATTGGTGGCTATCCGCTTTCCTGGAAAGAATTTAATAATAAATGGCTTACTTCATATAGCCTACCTGAAAAAATAGCAGCAGACATAAAAGATTGGGCTAAAGTAACCTACACCCCATGGATGGATTCATTATCACCGCTTGAAAAGGGGGCAATAAAAAGATATACGGCATATTCGTCGCATATCAACGGTTATTTAAGAGGCACTTCGGCGAACAAAATTTATTCTCTAGAGAGCATGAGATTAAGTAAGGCTATAAGCGGGGCACTGGAGAAAAGCGCGGTTTCACAAGAAATTGTCCTCTTCCGCGGCACCGATAAGCGAATTTTAGGTGATTTAAAAGATTTGCCGGGAAAAGAATTAGTAGGAAAAGTGATTCAAGATAAAGGTTTTCTAGGAACGAGCATCTTCCCCAATCGTTCATTTATTGATGAGTTATTGTTAGTAATTAAAGTACCGGAAGGAACCAAAGGAG
Organism: uncultured Peptococcaceae bacterium; assembly: GCA_964627885.1. Lineage (GTDB taxonomy): Bacteria > Bacillota > Peptococcia > DRI-13 > DTU073 > UBA3937. The sequence goes on along the minus strand of CAZVLC010000436.1, from coordinate 215 downwards.
CTTGGATAGCGGGGTTGAGTAAATTCCCGAAAGAAGAGGAATTTCTTTTAAATAAGGGCCAGCAGATGAAAATAAAGAAAGTAATTCCGATGGAGTTATTGGGCAGTTTTGATGGATTCAAATTTAATAAAGATTCTTCAATGCTGGTTGTTGATTTAATCTCGGGGAGGTAAGTATTTATTTTGAATACAAGTAAGAAAAAAAGCCTGTGCCTG
>CAZVLC010000435.1:0-1508 GCA_964627885.1 uncultured Peptococcaceae bacterium | reverse complement strand
TGCCTCAATGAGGTGGGGCTTTTTTTGTTTTATAGTTAAATAATCTTTAATTGCAGAAAATAAATGATACATTACATTGTACATACAAATAAATGTACTATATTTGTGATAGCAAAAAGATAATAATTAAAACTCCAAAAATATGAAAAGCGTTAAAACATTTAATTACACCCTAAGAAGCGGCAATGAAGTAACAATAACTGTTACTCGTATCTATGGCAATGAGACAATAATACTGGATGCTGACGGTTATAAGATTGAGTCTAATAAGTTTATGGATGACTTTAATATAGCAGTATCTGTACCGGGATTAAATATAAATGGCAGAGGATATTTATCTACTCGCCAGCAGTATCAAGTTGCAGTGGTTGGCAATCAGTTAGTAGTAATACCCGATAATATAGCTGCTGAGATCATTTCCTTTACCAAAGAATTATTGACAGATGAAATAAGCGATGATAACCTCGAAGAAATAGAATGTGCTAAGAAGGCTATTGCCAATAACAAGGTATTGCCACAAGCGGAAATAATGAATCTTAGAAAAAAATATAATAACGATTTTAACGAGGGCGGGACAGGATATAACCCTTATGATTATTATATGTCTTCCGAAGCCGTTGAAGAAATTAAACGTAAATTTAAACAATACTTTAACTGAAATGAAACTAAGAAACTTAAACACAGGTGTAGTGGTAGCCGTTACGGCTACCATCAACCATCCCCAAGTCTCATACGGTAAGGCTGTGTGGGTGGATAACAACAACAATGCGTATTGCCAGATAGGACTGGAGTTCATCGCGGGTTTTGAATTAGTAGACCAGCGAAAAGAATTAGGTCAAAAACTAGCAGAAATACGAGAGGGGAAAGACATGAATAAGAATTTTCTTGTAAAAAGAGGTATGCGAATCGAAGCAATCAACGCCATTGAAGAGGGAAGTAAAAATTATACTATTGACAGCCTGACGGATTATCTTGATATTGTAGGGATTGATATGTGGTTTGAGGGCTAAATAGTTAAATAATCCTTATTTGCAGAAAATAAGTGCTCATATTGTTTGTGATATGCTTCATTATATATATATTTGCATATGAAATAAAACGAGAGACACTCGTAAAACTGTACTAAAATCATGAAAAATCAAGTAATCAACTTTGTAAGATCGGAAATCGAGAGTGGTAATCAAGTAATCATGGCAACTTGTGGTAATGGTGGTGCAGGACTAACATTAAGCAATGACATTGCATTAGTTGAAGAACTGGAATCAATGGAATTTGAAGGTGGAAATCAGCCAGCAGAAGATATTGAAACTTATAACGGATATGCTCCTGAAGATTATAATGTGTATCGCTTCAATGGCGAAAATGGTTACTACATTTTAATCGCTACTTACGATATTTAATTTATCACATTATAAACATTAACGCTGCGCTATCGGCATGACGGGCAAACATAATGAATAGCTACAACATTTACGAAGAAAAGAATTACAGCACTATCCTTTATCACG
>CAZVLC010000434.1:0-1510 GCA_964627885.1 uncultured Peptococcaceae bacterium | reverse complement strand
GGGTAAAACAAAAATTCTTGGCATTTTCACACACCAAGAATTTTTGTTGTTCCGATTTAATTTCGCGAATTCCGCCCCAAATCGCTTGTTAAGTTCCGGTTATTCCCATTTTGAATCAGCGGATGTAATTTTTGCGACCTCAATCAACTATTTTACATATCCTGTTTTTGCTAAGTTAATGTCCGCTTTTGTAATAATATCATTTTCAATGGTTATGTTTAGCCAAAAATCTTTATTACAATTAGGGCACTCTACATAACCCTCTCCACAATAGTTTCCATTTTTAGGGCGCTTTTGATGAGGTTTTTTTGCTACGCCTTGACTCCATTTTATTTTATCGCCAATTTTATATGAATCCAGATTCATGTAACCAATTTTAAACTCAGATTCCATTTCCCCATCATAGTTACAAAATGGACACCTCAAATTTAGTCTTAATATGTTATACATTCCCATGTTTTTTATTTAAACCTCCGTATTGGTACTCCAAGCTTAGGAAAAGTTGAATTAAAGAGATTAGAAAGTCTTCTTTCCATAGTAACAGCCTCGTATCCCGTAGCTTTTGCAAAAGCTCCCAATGCAGCATCACCTCTTCCTTGTATTGGTTCTATCGTTTTAAAAATTTCTTGGAATTCAGGTGTATTCGCAATAAGGCCAGCTTGTTTTCCTCCAAAAACTTGAATGCCTTCATTTTTTAAAAACGTTGCTCTTGCATTTCGTTGTGCAGTTGAGTTTACATTTAAAAATTCTCTATACTGGTTAGGAGTAATGTATGTAATTCCAGCTTTTATTTCTGCAAGAGCTCCAGCATCTCCTTTTTCGGCTGCGGCTATCATAAAATCATTATCCGCAAAGATTGGATTTCGTCCAGTTGGTTGCTTTGATAAAACACTTTCAACTTCATTTAATCCCGCATCAACAACATCATCTACATTTTTTCCTATTACTCCACCAACGCTGCCTTTTTGATTAGCTAAGATTATGCGAGTATTATCAAGTGTATCGTTGATAATACCTTTTGCCTTTGTTTCGGCATTATCAAAAAAGGTCTTTATTGCATTGCCAACCTTTGTATATGGTAAGGCTGTGCCAACTCCACCAGTAAGTGAATCAATTGTACCTGATAAGAATACCTCCGAGGCATTTATTTCACCTTTAACCGCATATTGAGCAGTAGCGTTGATGGTGGATCCCGTTATGCCATGTACAGCAGCGGTTTTAGCAGCTTTTCGGGCAACTTGTTTGGCAGTAAGCTTGGCTGTTTGTTTTCCGGCACTTGCTGCCAGAGAAGCTCCGCCTGTTGCTCCGGCTATTGCGCCTGAAATAGCTCCTTCAAGCGTGCTCTGACCCACAGACTTCCAATTAAGCTCTTTGAAGCTCTTACGTTCAATGAACAACTGGGAAGCGATATCCATAGCTCCGCCGATAAGTCCACCAAAAAGGGATGTAATAACGACATGCGGCAAGTGACCTGATGGATCGTCATAGGTAAGCGGGTTATTGGCGCAAT
>CAZVLC010000433.1:0-1512 GCA_964627885.1 uncultured Peptococcaceae bacterium | reverse complement strand
TCCCGTTTTGGTACATTACCTTTTCTAGGCATCTTTTCCCCCCCTTTTTTCACATGAGGTTTGATTGTTATTGATTATTTTGCCGCAGCAGCCTTCGGCTTCTTCGCTCCATACTTGGAACGACCCTGGTTCCTCTTTTGCACACCGGCCGTATCCAGCGCCCCTCTGACGATATGATACCTAACGCCAGGTAAATCTTTAACCCTACCCCCACGGACTAATACCACGGAGTGTTCTTGAAGGTTATGACCAATACCCGGTATATAAGCAGTAACCTCAATACCGTTTGTTAATCTAACCCTGGCTACTTTCCGCAAAGCAGAATTCGGCTTTTTCGGTGTTGTTGTATAAACCCTAGTGCAAACGCCCCGCTTTTGAGGACATTCTTTTAATGCAGGGGCCGTTGACTTTTTTTCAACCTTTGTTCTTCCCTTTTTAACGAGTTGGCTTATGGTTGGCATGTAACCCACCTCCTTCCCAAGCTGTCATCGAAATTACTCAATGAAAACTGTCATCATTTTATTTTGCGAAACCGCTTCTAAGAAACCTCAAAGTGCAAAACTGCCGCTACGGAAGCTTCTACCTGAATTCCGCAAGCCTTACCCAGTTCTGCCATTGAATCTACTTCAACAATGGGCACTCCTCGGTTTTGGCACATTTCCAGGATAGACACGTGAAGATTATCTTGAGCATTATTCGCTAAGAAAACTACTTGTGCTCGGCCTTTTTCTACAGCTTTAAAAGACTGCTTAAAGCCGACAACTTTTTCTTCTGCATCTCTAAGTCTGTGCATTAGGATAGCCTCCTTTACACATCTCGAAAATATGCACACTGATGTATTTTATCACTGTCAGGCATAAACTGTCAAGAATATCTTTTTCATTTCCTACTCTTCAATAGGTAGCCCTTTCTTAGACTCAAGCTCTTCAGGCTGTTCCTCTCGAGCGAGCAGATTCTCCTCCGCCGGTGCGATTCCTTCGTTTTTTTCGGGTGTTAACACCTCAATTTTGATATTACGATACCGCGACATGCCTGTTCCGGCCGGGATTAGTTTACCAATAATTACATTTTCCTTTAACCCCAGTAAAGGATCCACCTTGCCTTTGATCGCTGCCTCTGTCAAAACACGCGTTGTCTCTTGGAAAGATGCGGCCGACAAGAAAGAATCTGTAGCCAGTGAAGCCTTGGTAATCCCTAACAACACTGGCTTAGCTGTCGCCGGTTCTCCCCCTTTGGCAAATATCTTGGCATTTTCCTCTTCAAATTCAAAGATATCGATAAGACCACCGGGTAATAACTTGGTATCACCGGGTTCCTCCACTTTAACTTTCCGGAGAATCTGTCTGACCATAACCTCGATATGTTTGTCATTGATATCCACGCCTTGCAAACGATAAACCCTCTGAACTTCCCGTAATAGATAGTCTTGAACTCCTTTTATTCCTCTGATTTTCAATAGATCATGCGGATTAATCGAGCCTTCGGTTAATTCGTCCCCCGCTTCAACCTCCT
>CAZVLC010000432.1:0-1516 GCA_964627885.1 uncultured Peptococcaceae bacterium | reverse complement strand
TGTTCATTATTTTTCTCCGGAGCAGGCCAGAGGCGAGATCGCCGATGAACGGTCAGATATCTATTCTTTGGGTGTAGTAATTTATGAGATGGTGACCGGGGTATTGCCTTTTGATGGAGAATCACCAATTAGTGTAGCCTTAAAAAAGATTCAGAATGATCCTGTTTCACCCCGCGAAGTCAACGGTCAAATTGGGGAAGCCTTGGAAAAGACCATTCTGATTGCCATGAATAAAGATCCTAAATTACGTTTTAAATCTGTTAGTGATTTAAGAGCTAATCTTCTCTCGGCGCAATTATATAATCGTTTAGATAAAATTCCTGCGAAGGTCTCGGAGGATACGGTTATTTTGCCTAAACTGCAAAAAAAACTGGCCGAAAAAAGAGGGGCGAAGGCGCAGCAAAACCCGATGAATGCACCCTTAAAAGTATGGACATGGGTAATCGTGGGGTTAATTCTGCTTGGTTTCGTTCTGGGAATGTATTTATCAGCTAACGTTATGGCCAGGGAAGAGGTTACGGTACCTAATGTGAAGGAGAAAACAGTGGACGAGGCTACGGCTGAGTTTCAAAAAGTTGGGCTCCTTTTAGAGGTTAGTAAAAAGGCTAATCATCCCACCGTAAAAGAAGGCCTTATTATTTCGCAATCGCCTCGGGGCCAGGAAATAGTCCGGAAATCAACGAAGATCCTCGTAACGGTCAGTGATGGTCCGTCGCTTGTGAAGGTACCTGATGTTTTACACGGTTCGGCATCTGCGGCGGAAATTTCCTTGGATAATTACGGCTTGGATAGTGTGATTACCCGTGTATATAACAGTCAGGTGCCGGAAGGCGAGGTAATTGACCAGGAGCCTGATGCAAATGCAGAAGTGGCGCAGGGTTCCACTGTGAAGCTTATTGTCAGTAAGGGGCCGGAACCAGTCTGGATTAAGATGCCTAAACTGACCGGTTATAGCTTGGCCGAAGCAGGAGAAATTCTCAAATTAAATAATCTTACGCTGGAAGTTGTACAACCGGAGGTAAGTTATCAATATGAAGAAGAAATCGTCATTCGCCAGGATCCAGGACCTGACAGCGAAATCTTGCAAGGGGCTGTGGTGAATTTAGTAGTAAGCGCCGGACCGGGACCTTTTGGAGGATAGGGGGCATAGCGTGGAATTAGGGGTAAGACAATTTACGGGAATTATTATGAAAGGATATAGCGGCTTTTATTATGTGCTGGACGAAAAGCAACTGGTTTGGGAATGCTCTTTACGCGGAAAATACCGTGTTAAAAAGGAAAAATTTTTACCCGGTGACCGGGTAGTATGTACAAGCATTGATGAGGCAAAGAATAAGGCGGTAATTGAACAGGTTTTACCACGCTACTCTGCATTAGAGCGTCCGGCGGTAGCTAATGTAAACCAAATAGTGCTTGTTATCGCATTAGCTAATCCTGCTCCGGACTTATTTCTCTTGGACAGAATGCTGGTGATGGCGCAAAGTCAGCAAGTAAGTCCGGTTAGGTGTTTGAATAA
>CAZVLC010000431.1:0-1528 GCA_964627885.1 uncultured Peptococcaceae bacterium | reverse complement strand
AAAAAGCGAGCGTTTTGCCTGCGGGAGCATTGAGGTGTGTCTGCAGGTAGAAAAAGGGATGATCAGAAAGTGTAAAGTCTACGGCGACTTTTTCAGTAATCAGGATCTGGCGGATTTGGAGAATCAAATAAGCGGGTTAAGGTATGAGCGTGATGAGCTTATGGCAACACTGCAACAGGTGGATATCGAAGGGTATTTTGGAAAGGTAACCGTAGAAGAAATATTGTCGCTATTTATTTCCTGAAATGACTCTCGGGGCATACTGATATTAAGCTATTTTGTTCACAACATTGTATTAAGATAGGTCCCAGGCGGTTTCGGTTTCAGGGAAAAAGTTGGTATAATAGAGATGTTAAGTTGGTGAGCGAAAGAACAGGAGGAAGAATAATGTCTCGAATCGAATTAATTGCTACGGCTACTTTTGGACTAGAGGCTGTAGTGGCCAGAGAGTTAAAGGAGCTTGGTTATACAGAACAGCAAGTGGAGAATAGCCGCGTGATTTTCCAAGGTGACGAAAGGGCGATTTGCCGCACCAATCTATGGCTGCGGACGGCTGACCGAGTGCTCATTAAGATGGGACAGTTTACCGCGCGTACTTTCGAAGAATTATTCCAACAGACAAAGGCTTTGCCTTGGGATAAATGGCTTCCGGTGGATGCGGAGTTTCCGGTGGAAGGGAAGTCGATTAAATCTACCTTACATAGTGTGCCGGATTGTCAGGCCATCGTGAAAAAAGCGATTGTCGAAAAGCTGAAGGAAAAATACAAAATTAATTGGTTTGAAGAAAAAGGGCCACGGTACAAGATCGAAGTAGGAATTCTCAAGGATGTGGTGACTTTAACGCTTGATACCAGCGGGGCCGGATTGCATAAAAGAGGTTACCGCAAGCTGGTTAGTCAGGCCCCCCTGAAGGAAACCTTAGGGGCCGCAATGATTTTGCTCAGCTACTGGAAAGCGGAGCGCTCTTTTATTGATCCCTTTTGTGGGTCGGGGACAATTCCGATTGAGGCCGCACTCATTGGCTTAAATCAGGCGCCGGGGCTGCAGCGAAGCTTTGTGGCGGAGGAGTGGCCGAACATCCCCCGAAAGTTATGGCAGGAGGCACGCCAGGAGGCTCAAGATATAGTTCGGAAGGATCTTACCATGGATATTGAGGGCTATGACTGGGATAAAGAGGTTTTAAGCTTAGCTCGTTACCACGCCAGAGAAGCAGGCGTAGAAAAGCAGATTCATTTTCAGGAGCGGGCGTTAGCAGATTTAAGCACAAAGAAAAAATACGGCTGTATTATCTGCAATCCTCCTTATGGGGAGCGGTTAGAGGAGATGGCGGTGGTCGAACGTCTTTATCGGGAGATGGGACAGGTTTTTGGGAAGCTGGATACCTGGTCTTATTATGTGCTGACTGCACACCCTCGGTTTGAAAAGTTATTTGGTCGGCAAGCGCAGAAAAACAGGAAGCTATATAATGGGCGGATTGAATGCCACTATTTTCAGTATTACGGGCCTAAACCGCCTCGCGCCATTATTC
>CAZVLC010000430.1:0-1544 GCA_964627885.1 uncultured Peptococcaceae bacterium | reverse complement strand
GGTTATTGTCAGGGCAAAATCGAGGTAAAACATTGGAGATTATGCAGGATAGCCGCGTTGGAGCGATGGGGGTTATTGGTCTTTGCTTAGTACTTCTCCTTAAATTGGTCTTTTTTGCCGAACTGATTCTGCAACCGGCAGAACAACATTATGCGCTTCTTTTGATGCCTTTTATTGGGCGCTGGGCCATGACTTACGCCGTATTATTTTTTCCGTCAGCCCACCCGGAGGGAATGGGGCAACTTTTTAAAAAGAACCTAAACAGAAAAGGATTCTGGTTTATCTCCCTTTATTGTTTAAGTTTGTTTGTTTTCATTATCTTTTTATTTTCTATCTTGATTTCCCGCACTATTTTCGGGCAGGAATTAGCCATAATCTTATGCGTATTTCTCTTGACCCTGGGGTGGGTCTACTACATCACAAAACGAATTAATTCTCTCATCGGTGGCCTTACCGGTGATACGTATGGGGCAATTAATGAGCTAACGGAAGTAGTTTTTCTAGGTAGTTACTTGATCTTTAGTCGAATTGGTAGTTCTTTGTTATCATTGTTATAAGCTATTGAGATGTGGAGGAGAAAAAATGGCTACGAAAATAATTTTTGTCCGTCATGGGCTCACGCCCTGGAATTATATCCATCGTTATCAAGGGCATACAGACGTTGCCTTAAGTGATGACGGGATTAATCAAGCCCTTGCCTTGAAAAAAAGGTTTATGAAGAATCAACTTGAGGCAATCTATAGTAGTGACCTTATTAGAGCAGTAAAAACAGCAGAAATTATAAATGAGGCCCACCAACTGCCCCTACAAATTATACCCGAATTAAGGGAAATGAATTTTGGTGTATGGGAAGGGCTTATCTTTACGGAAATCGCGGAAAAGTATCCTGAACTATCCCAAAAATGGCTGCATGACCCTCATCTTGTCCAGTTGCCTAAAGGGGAATGCATTGCGATGGTTCAGGCGAGAGGGATGCAGGCAATCAAGCAGATTATTCCTCATCATCCAAATGGGCAAGTTATCATAGTCTCCCATGGCATTCTGATTGCATCCGTAATTTGTGGACTATTAGGAAGACCCCTTACCTCTAATTTAATTGAATATAAGCAAGAAAACACAGCGGTCTCAATCTTGACAGTGACTATTAATCCGTCTTCATTTAAATATGAGGCCACCTTAGATTTGTTTAATGATCTTACCCACTTAGAAGATAGTTGAAGGAGGGGAGTTAATTGCGCCTGATCTGGAATCTACCAATTCTTCTCAAGAAGACCTGGACCCTTTTGAAAGAGCCGGGGATTTCTCAAAAGAGAAAATTACTCTTAATTCTCTTATCTTTAGCCTATTTATTTTGGCCCTTAGACTTAATTCCTGATATACCCTTCCTTGGACAGCTGGATGACTTAGGCATCATTTTTTTATTGATGAACTGGTTTGTTCGGAAATCACCGCAGCGTGAGCGTGATCCTGAGGCGATCGAAGCAGACTATTACTATGTTGATGAAAACTCAAACAAGGTTAAGCAAAATACGGAAGGAAAAGAG
>CAZVLC010000429.1:0-1554 GCA_964627885.1 uncultured Peptococcaceae bacterium | reverse complement strand
CCCCTGAATTTAATGAAAAATAAGAGGCAGTTGCGCTGATTCTACGCAACTGCCTCTCCGTTTCTACTATCTCTGCTTTATTTTCGTCATTTTTCATCTGCTGATAACAGCATTAGTATTAATAGACATGCAACAACCGTTCATACCATTGGGCTGCCGTAAAACTATCCATGAGTTTTTTCATTTCCTCCGTGTTACTATCCCATTCAGACATGATGATTTGCTCATTCTCCTTCAACGGGAACCGCAAAATTTCATTCCACGTTTTCTCATCCACGACCTTGTATAATATTAATTCCTTGTTTGTAAGAACCAACAAAACCTTTTTGTCAGGGGAAGACACCGCATCTCGGGCATCACTGACTTTTCCTTTGATAATATCCCAGGACGGATAACATGCCGTATTGTTAAACAAAGAGGAAAGATCCAACGGGATTTTATAATCTTCATAATACCCTTTGCCAACCTCAGCATTATAATCCAATCGCCCAATCAATGATAATTTCCCTTGGGAATGCGTCAATCCCCAGTTTGCTTCATCGGAATACTGTAATAACCGGTCACTGTTTTTACTCCGCAGATAAGCCTTATTACTCTCCTCAAGCATCACTTTCTTTCCATCTTCACCAAATATCTCTGAGATTAAAACATTATATTCATACAAATTGCTCATATTCTCTACCGGCAATACGGCAAGTTTCCCATAGGCCCAGTTATTAACGAGACCGGGGTCCGTACCCTCGGTAGCAAAAGAGACCGACATTAAATCTTTACAAACATAATTAATAATAGTGGTGTCAGTTCCACTTGAAATCCGCATCCGGTTATAATCAGGTTTTTGTAAATACGGTTCTTGACTCATTGGGGCAGCATAGATCAAATCCTCCATCCACTTCTTGTCGTATAACGCTCTAATAACCCCTGCGTTCCAAAACTCGCCGTTTTTAAAGAAATACAAATCCTGTGCTTCCGAAACAGGTTTTTCAATATTTTTAAAGTCTATTATCAACGTACGATAAAACGGTCCCGGATATTGTCCGATTACATTGGATGGTATCACCTTTACAGCCGGATCATGCGGTGGCTCCGTATAGCTTCTCAGACCAAGGAAAAGCCGATATTCAGTATCAATCACTTCTTTTAGCTTTTCATTATATGTTGTTTGTTGTTTTTCATCCGAATCATCTGTCTTGGTGCTGTAATCAGGCAATGTTGTATTTCCTGTTGCAGGCTGTTGGTTACTATTTTGATTAGTCTGCTGATTGGGCTGTTCTGCCGGTTTCTTAGCCTCATTACCCCTGAAGAACTTCAAAAATGCCCCTGCCCCAATAGCCAATAATACTACAATAACCAGGATAATTGACAAGATTTTGATTTTACCGTTCATATTTTACCCCTCCATTCTTTAAACCACAAAAATTTTTATATACTTATTTTACTAAGTCTTAGATTGTTATAAAGTGAAAATCTTGGCCAGCTAAAATCTCTCCTTCCCTCCGATGACAACTAAATAGTAGAACCTGATGCTGTTCGGAAAAGTCTAATAAATAATTT
>CAZVLC010000428.1:0-1562 GCA_964627885.1 uncultured Peptococcaceae bacterium | reverse complement strand
GTCATGCAGGCGGTAACTAATGTTAATACGGTTATTGCTCCGGCGCTGATTGACAGTGATGCGTTGGATCAGGTCGCCATTGACCAATTAATGATCGAATTGGACGGAACTCCGAATAAAGGGAAATTAGGCGCGAACGCCATTCTCGGTGTATCTCTCGCGGTAGCCAAAGCGGCAGCCAATTATGTTGGATTACCGCTCTATCGTTACATTGGCGGGGTGAATGCCAAAGAGTTGCCCGTACCCATGATGAATATTCTAAATGGCGGCAAGCATGCGGACAACAATGTGGATATTCAGGAGTTTATGATTCTGCCGGCCGGGGCCTCTTCTTTTGCCGAAGCTTTGCGCATGGGGACCGAGGTTTTTCATAATCTGAAAAGCGTGTTGAAGAAAAAAGGTTACAATACGGCGGTTGGTGACGAAGGTGGTTTTGCTCCCAATCTTAAATCGAACGAGGAAGCCCTGGAGGTAATCGTGGAGGCCATTCAGAAGGCTGGTTACAAACCGGGCGAAGATGTTTTCCTTGGTTTAGATGTGGCGGCTACCGAGTTATACAAAGACGGCGCTTACCACTTGGCTGGCGAAGGGCTCACCATGACCGCAGAGCAAATGGTTGATTTTTATGATAAGTTAATCGGTAAGTATCCGGTTATCTCCATTGAGGATGGTCTGGCTGAGGATGATTGGGAAGGCTGGCAAAAAATGACCGAAGTGCTGGGCAAGAAAATCCAGATTGTCGGCGATGATCTGTTTGTAACCAATACGGAAAGAGTCTCCAAAGGTTTGGAAATGGGTGTGGCGAATAGCGTATTGATTAAGGTTAATCAAATCGGTACTTTGACGGAGACGCTGAACACCATTGAAATGGCGAAACGGGCAGGCTATACAGCAGTAGTCTCTCATCGTTCTGGGGAAACCGAAGATAGCACCATTGCGGACATCGTTGTGGGGGTTAATGCCGGACAAATTAAAACAGGAGCGCCTTCCCGGACCGACCGGGTGGCTAAATATAATCAGTTACTGCGGATCGAAGAAGAATTGGAAGATATGGCGATTTATCGGGGCAGAAAGACGTTTTACAATCTTAAATAGGCAGCTTAGCAGGACAATACCGGATACCAGACAGAGTAGACCAGACAGAAATTTATCTCTGTCTGGTATTTCGGTAAAGTATCTGTTATAATTTAAAGAATAACGATACAGAGTTAATATTTTCTAGGAGGGGGGTTTTTATGAGGACAGCGTTGGTGGTACTGCAAGTAATCGCTTCGATAGGTTTGATTTCGACCGTTTTGTTGCAATCAGGGAAAAGTGCCGGTCTTTCGGGATCTATTGCGGGCGGAGCAGAAACATTATTTGGTGGTAAGAAAAAAGGATTAGATGATTTCTTAGCTAAGCTAGCAACAATTATGGCTATTTCTTTTATGCTTTTCACTTTGCTATTATCGGTGGTTGACTAAAATAAGATGTTAAATAAGTTATTCATGCTGCTTTTATTTTAAGGGAGGAAGAGGAGAATGAATTTTACTTACTGCCATCTGGGTGTGGTTCTTCTCCTC
>CAZVLC010000427.1:0-1563 GCA_964627885.1 uncultured Peptococcaceae bacterium | reverse complement strand
CGAAAATCCTTAATCTGAAAAGATTCCTCTTGTACTATGGTGGCAAGGATTGGCGGCAAATCCTCCCGATATCGGAAAAGGCTCCGGATCAAACGTTGAAAATTGGCATTAATATTCACATGCTGCGCTACTCTAACCTGTGTTTTAACAGGCACATAAATCAAAGAAACGATATTCTGCTGCGATTCCAGAAAAATATATTCCGGCTTTAGTAAAAAGGCGGTAGGATAAAGCAGCAAATTTTTGCTTTCCAGCAATATCGCCGCAATATCCACAAGTATTTTCATAATTTGCTCCGGCTCTGCTTCTTCCTTTTGCAGATACTGAGAAAAAGCCAGACGGGCGTCAAGCTGATAATGCAAGTTAATTTGCTGATCACTTTTCTGTACCGTAAACGGCATTATCCCCGGATAAGGATGCTGTTTTAACAACTCGGCCTGATAAGGCAAGAATTCCGCCCCCTCCGGCAAACTGATCACCAGATTACTTCGAAAGGTATCCTTGGTTAACTCCGGCCGAAAAATATCAGACAAATCAGTAGGAACATTCTGCACTTTTGCGCGATACCTCCTTATTGTACTTATGCCCTGGGACACTTAAACCAACTCTACTTGAAACGGCGGGGACAGCCGCCATGCGCCCGTAAACCCAACGCCTCAGCCTCTTCTTTTGTCATCACTCTTACTTGACTGCCTAAATAATCACAATCCGGTCTGGTATGATAAACCTCCGTCTTGGACTTACAAAGAAAGACATAAGTTTTATCCGGTTCTTTCTCTTTATTTCCCCCATTTTTTGTTTCTTCAACTAAATCACTGATGTCAACTTCTTCATCTCCCCTGTTGGCGGCGTAAACCCCGTTCCCCCCTGCTAGCCAAGCCCTCTCTACGGCGGTATGCCGTAAGACCAGTTCTTTCTGCCCAAAAAAAGGTAGGGAAATCCGAAAAATATAATCAACCTGAATCACGGTATCATTGCGGTCAAAATCATGGTCCGGTTCTAACCCGGTTTCCTGATACCAGCTATTTTCCTTCTTATAATGGTATTCCGCATACGACTGTGGTAATTCTACCATACTTAAGCGAAGTTGCTCCGGCTGGATATTGCTTTTCCCGAGATAATCTTTTAAAAGGTTTTGCACCAAGAGCCCTTGCCCTGTTTCTTTTAATTCTACCACCTGCGGTAATACGTACTGGTAAATAAACACTTGGTAAAAGTCTTGCGTATCCTGGCTGAGAACTCCTTTTATTTCCCCCAGGTACTTTTCTAAATCCGGCTTGGTGACTTTGCCGGTTAAAATCATGGTCGCGAGGGTATCCTTAACCTCTTTTTCCGTCATCTCCTTAATCTTGGTGACTTCTTTCGCGAAAAAACCCTCCAACGTCCCTTCCGTTTCCGTATGCATATCCACATACTCGTTCACAAAATTAAGGGGATAAGCTGAAGCGGCGATTTGACGGGCCGTTTCCTTTACCGCATGGTCTAATTCAATATTAATACAGGCAATTTTCACAAAGAAAAGTAAGAGAAAGAAAAAACACAAGAAAACCGGCAAAGCAATAC
>CAZVLC010000426.1:396-1567 GCA_964627885.1 uncultured Peptococcaceae bacterium | reverse complement strand
ATTGACAAACAAATCAAAGTAATCAAAGAAAAGAGAAATATGGCAGACAAAGAGATTAGGGATCAAGAAAAAATAAGAACAAGTCTCCTCGCCCCTATCGTTACCAAATTAAAAACAGCAACCCGGGGAGAGCTAATCACAAATGGTGAAACTTATGAAATCATTTATGAGGCTCCGAATAGGCTTCTTTTAAACAAAGAGCTTTTACAAACAAAATACCCGGAAATATATGAAGAGGTTTATGAACCTTCTCAGAATCGGACAGTCACAATATTTAAAAAATAAAATAGAAAGGAGCAAGAATGGAGATAAGGTGCAAGTATTCACGGCTAATCTACAGGGCTGATAATGGTGGATTTACCGTAGCATTGTACAAGTCCCCGGCTCCTATTAAGTTACCAGACGGCAGAGAGTTGACATCGTTTAAAGCGGTAAGCAACTCTCTGCTCCCTCTTACCCCACAAGTGGAATATGTCCTTGAAGGGAAATGGGAATTGGCAAAAACTAAAACAGGAGGTTATGAATATCAATTCACGACCGAATCGTTTAATGAGCCAAAGCCTAATACCAAAGAAGGAGTAATAAAATATCTATCCACTTTGAGCGGTGTAGGTAAAGTGACTGCCCGACGCATATACGATGCTTTCGGTACGGTCACCCTCGATGTCCTGGATAATAATCCAGAACGCTTATTGGAAGTTAAGGGTATTCGAAAGAAATCCTTAGAAAAAATCCAGGCATCTCTTATTGAAAGAGGCGCTGGCAAGGAGCTATTTGTATATTTGTATTCTTTTGGTATTACAGCAACAAGGATCTATCAAATATACAATCGGTATAAGGGCTATGCACTAGACACGGCCCAAAACAAGCCCTACGATTTAATTGAAGTGGCCGGTATTGGGTTTAACACAGCCGATAGAATTGCTCGTGGTAATAATTTACCGCCCGATAACACAGAACGGATTAAAGCGGCAATTTCAGAAGTGCTACTGCAATCCGAAAATGGAGGCCAGCTGTTCCGAAAATGTCCTAGTGGAAACACTTATTTGGAATGGCAAAATCTATGTGACAAGACATTTGAGTTGCTGGGATTAACTATTCCATATGATAAAATGGCAGCCATATGTCTAGAGATGGTGCGAGAAAATAGTCTGTATATTGGTAGTAAGAA
>CAZVLC010000426.1:0-386 GCA_964627885.1 uncultured Peptococcaceae bacterium | reverse complement strand
ATACAAGTTATCTCTCCGAATACGGTATCGCTAAACAAATAATAAGGCTTTTAGATGCTACATTTCCTGATACGGATTATTCCAAGGAAATTGCTGAAGCCGAAAAAAAAGCCAATGTTAAGTTAGCGGATCACCAAAGACAAGCGGTGCAGGCATGCCTCACCTCCCCTATTACAATTATTACTGGTGGACCCGGGACAGGGAAAACCATGATCGAAAAAGTGTTACTGGATGTTTATGTAAAAATACATCCAGGAAAATCCGTTCTGCTTTGCTCCCCAACTGGAAGAGCAGCCAGAAGAATGTCAGAATCAACAGGTAGACCCGCAAGCACTATCCATCAAGCTCTTGGATTATATGCTGAGGATTCAGAAAACGCATCCTTT
>CAZVLC010000425.1:0-1570 GCA_964627885.1 uncultured Peptococcaceae bacterium | reverse complement strand
GCCCGGTGAAAAGTCTTTCTTTTCCATCGGGATGGATATGTTGTTTAACCGGACACCAAAGGTCAACGCGACAAATGACAAGCCCGGGGATTACGAAAATGTGGTCTTTGTGGGGCCGGTATGGATGGGGCAAATTGCATCTCCGCTCCGCTCATCTTTCAAGAAGCATAGGAACAAACTGCAGCAGTATACGTTTGTCTCCATAAGCGGAGGCGCAGATGGCCCGAATACCAAACTGACGGCAGAACTGAAGAAACGATTTGGCAAGGATCCGGCGGCTGTGGTGAATTTTTTGATTGCCGAGATGCTTCCCGCGGACCCCAAACCCACCCGAGAACAAACCGAGGCCTATCGCCTGGATGAAGTAAAAGCAAAAGAACTGGCCGAGAAAGTAATGGAAGAATTAAAAACGTTCTCATGAAGACTTTCATCAAACAACATCCTCTTTTTTCGTATTTCCTGGTCACATTTATTGTTTCCTGGGCAGGAATTTTGGCGGTTTCTATCTTCCTGGGAATGCCGGCTACGAGCGACAAATTTGAAAGTATTGGGCCTATAGCCCTGATCCCCACTTTATTGGGACCTCCAATTGTAGGAATTATTTTTACACATCTTCTGTATGGTCGGGAAGGACTTCGTTCTTTACTGGCAAGATTCCTAAGGTGGAAAGTGCCTGTAAAATGGTACCTTATTGCTTTGTTATTTGTCCCGGTAACCTTATGCCTGATACTTTTTATACTGTCACGATTTTCTCCTGCCTATTATCCGAAGATCCTATTACAACCGGACAAAACCAACGTTATCATTACCGGCATTTTAACCGGTTTATTCGGAGGAGGGCTTTTTGAAGAAGTGGGATGGACGGGATTTGCCACACCCGAGTTACGAAAACGTTATGGTGTAGTGAAAACCGGTTTGATCCTGGGTTTTTTCTGGGGATTATGGCACTTTCTTCCCGTATACTGGGGAAGTGGAAATGTTAACGGAGAACTGGATTGGTCGCTATTTCTTCCGGGACTGTTTTGTCATTACACGGTATTGGTCCCTTACCGCGTTCTACTGGTATGGCTGCACGAACAAACCAAAAGCCTGCCCCCGGTCATATTGATGCATGCCAGTCTGACAGCATTTATCCTCTTTATCCTGAATCTGAATGAAGGAGGATTGCCGTTATTTGTTTATTATACATGCTTTTCGCTAATCTTGTGGGCTATGGTTTGGCTTTGCGCAAAAAAGGTACGTCGTACACATTGTTCTTTTCCCTCATAATGAGAGAGTTAAGAAAAACGGCCCCCGGGGTCTCGTTTTTCTTAACTGGCTGAGAACCAGCCAAAAGAACAATGTGTACGACGTACCCTAAATCCGAATCCGAAGGATTGTAACCAGAAGAAATAATAAACGTCATTAATAATGAACTTCTAACTGAACATTTAAATATTATTAGTGATGAGAATTTTTACATTATTCTTTTTTTTCCTTTGTCTGGGAGCAAACAGTTCTATAGTAATTGCATCTGATTATTACGAACGCGGAGAGTCTTTTATATCGGCAGATCATGACAATACCATTG
>CAZVLC010000424.1:0-1581 GCA_964627885.1 uncultured Peptococcaceae bacterium | reverse complement strand
TTTAGGTGAGGAGGCCGTATTTTAATTGTGAGATATAATTGTATAGCTGTACTTTTTTAACGCTTGGCACTCTGAAACAGAGTGCCTTTTCTTATGCCCAATATAGGAGGAAGGATGTGGCGTTATGGCAGATAATTTTGGACTTAAAATTGATATTGAAGGAGAGAAGGAATTCAAGAACGTCCTACTGAACATCAATCAGCTCTTTAAGGTACATGGAAGTGAGATGAAACTCGTCTCGTCTGAATTTAATAATAACGATAAAAGCATACAGGCGATTACATCCCGCAAAGAGAAAAAGAGCAACTTACGCAACCGACGCTGCCCCAAAGCGAAGCAGGCGGGTTTAAGATTGTCCCGCCCTGGATAGGACAGAGCGAAGCAAAGGGGCAAGGATGTTGCAGCCCAAAGGCGATTATAAACAAGAAAAAACATAAGAAAACAAGGCTCTGAAGCGGGAAGGTTATCGATTGAAAAATGATAACCTTTTTCGTCTTGAGAAAAACAGACAAATGCTAAATACAAGCAAATCTTTATCTGAAGATTGTAAGAAAAAGAGTATTAGTGAAATGAAAGAAAAAGCAAGAATAGGCCGGGAGTGGGTTTAAGCAAACAGCTTGCCCGCCAAAAAGTCTTTGCAAGGCGAAACAAAAGACAACCTTTTGGAATGCCACAAGCGAAGCGGCATACTCTTCTTGAAGAGTATGGTGGCTGAAAAGATGCCAGCATCTCAGATCTACACATTCGACGATCTTGAAATGGCTGCCGCGTTGCGCAAAGCTATCTGGAATGGTATGCTTGTATCAGAGGAAGAGCGAAAGGCTTCTTAAAAACGGTTTGAACCAACTTTGAAACTGGACCAAAGATCGGGGGCGGACCAGGGCACAAAAGAAGAATATAACAATGCTATTGCTGCCTTAAACAAGGCGATTAATATAGATCCTGATTACGGAAAAACGCTGTTTGGCAAAGCTATCATTCTACGCAAAATTGGCAAAGTTGAAGAAGCAATGGTATTAGCGATGTAAAGCAAGATGGTAGACTATGTAAAAAAGAAAAGAAGGATAGGTGAGAGAAAGTATATATTCGAACAGACTATTGTCCATTTAAGAGATAAGATTCTTGACAGCCAAGCCGAAAACACTTGGTGAGTGTGCAAGACAAATAAAAGTAGCGGAGCAAATGCATTGTCGCAGACGAAATTGCTATGGTGGAGTGAATCCATCGGATGCCAAGAGGGTTAAATATGTATTGGGAAGGGACGGAAAGAACTAATGTTTATAACTGATTTTAAAATCAATGGGATATATGGAATGCACAATTGCGTGGTTGATTTATCAAGGCGAGCAAACGTATTAGTCGGACCAAATGGATCTGGGAAATCGAGCATCCTGAAAATTATTAAATATTTCTTTAATGGCGACTTTGTCAATTTAGTTTCGATACCATTTAATTATATTGAATGGAGTGATTGGGAAAAAAATGATACAACAGCATATAGATTGAATTATGAAGATCTTTTCCCCGGGAAAGATGCCATAATGAATGGACTTTTAGACAGAATGGGAGAGAATACTGATC
>CAZVLC010000423.1:0-1589 GCA_964627885.1 uncultured Peptococcaceae bacterium | reverse complement strand
CAGCATGAGTAAAATGTCAAATCTAGACCTGATATTAGATGAAATGATCACTGCAGGTCAAAAGATGATTGAAGCTGCTACTGCTTTAAAAGAAATATTCTCAGAAACCGCTGCACCGGAAAAGGCGACAGAGGCTCCTGTAAAAGAAGTAGCCCCAGAACCTGAAATTAAAAAGTATACCTTCCAGGAGGTACGCGGCGTTATGGCAAGTCTCTCTGGTAAAGGTAAAAAGGCTGAAGCAAAAGCTCTTTTAACCAAATATGGTGCTTCCCGTTTAAGTGAAGTAAAAGAAGCCGATTATGCTGCTTTGGTGGCTGAGGCCAAGGTGATATTAAATGGCTAAACATGCATTTCTTTCTGCATCCGCTTCGCACCGCTGGATTAACTGTCCACCTTCCGCGAAGCTCTGCGAAAGTATCAAAGATGAGTCTTCACCTTACGCCCAAGAAGGCACTGACTGTCATGAGTTATGCGCTTACCTTGTAGAAAAGGCTTTAGGAAAAGAAGTCTCTGATCCAACATCAAACCTTACCTATTACAACGGTGAAATGCAAAACTGTGCTGAAGAATACTGCAGTTACGTACTTGAGCAATATGAAAAAGCCAAAGAATACTGCAGTGATCCAATGATATTCATTGAACAGCGCTTAGACTTCTCACGTTGGGTAGAGAATGGCTTCGGAACCGGTGACTGTGTCATTATCGCTGATGAGGTGCTTCATATTATTGATTACAAACATGGTCTTGGTGTTCTCGTAGAAAGTGAAGGCAATACCCAAATGATGTGCTACGCCCTCGGTGCCTTAGAAGCCTTCGAGGATTTATACGACATCAACCGCATCGAAATGACAATCTTTCAGCCACGTCGCGAGAATGTCTCCACCTCTACTATCAGTAAGGACGAGCTTATCACTTGGGCCACAGAGGTTTTAATGCCAACTGCTGCACTTGCCTATGAAGGCAAAGGTGAATTCAAAGCCGGCGACCACTGCCAGTTCTGTAAAGTAAAAGCCACCTGCAGAAAACGAGCAGAGACAAACCTTGAGCTTGCAAAGTACGATTTTGAGATGCCTGCTACCTTAGATGATTTTGAGATCGCTTCCATCCTGCCGCGTATCGATCAACTCATCTCCTGGGGAAACGACATTAAAGAGCATGCCCTTTCAAAAGCCCAGACTGGCACCCACTACGACGGTTTCAAACTGGTGGAAGGCAGAAGTAATCGCAAATACACAGACGAAGCTGCAGTTGCTGCTACGGTAACAGAGGCAGGCTTCGATCCATACGAAAAGAAGCTACTCGGCATTACTGCCATGAGTTCACTTCTTGGAAAGAAACAATTTGAACAGCTATTAGGCGGACTTGTATATAAGCCGCCAGGTAAACCCGCACTTGTTCCTGAGTCTGATAAAAGACCGGCCATGAACACAGCTGCAGATGATTTCAATGACAATTAACAGGAGGAAAATATTATGTCTAAAATTGCAAACCCTACAAAAGTTATTACTGGTGTAAACACAAGATGGTCCTACGCTAACGTATGGGATCCTAAGTCAATCAACGGAGGCGCACCTAAATACAGTGTGTCC
>CAZVLC010000422.1:0-1601 GCA_964627885.1 uncultured Peptococcaceae bacterium | reverse complement strand
TTACCCCTCTTTTTAATGGTTATTTATGTTATTTATTTCGCTTTTCCAAATAACGCTCCAGCTTCCTTTTCACTCTTTGCAAGGCATTATCAATAGATTTAACATGTCTCTTAAGTTCTACCGCTATTTCCTGGTATGTTTTTCCGTCTAAATAAGACATCAAAACCCGCCATTCTAAAGAACTTAGAATCTCACTCATTTTTTCCTCAATATCATAAAACTCTTCTCTACTGATAATTAACTCTTCAGGATCAGTTATTTTTGTCCCAGTAATCACATCGAGTAAAGTTCTGTCGGAATCCTCATCATAAATTGGTTTGTTTAAGGAAACATATGAATTCAAAGGAATATGCTTCTGGCGTGTCGCCGTTTTAATCGCAGTAATAATTTGCCGGGTAATGCATAATTCGGCGAAAGCGCGAAAAGAGGACAATTTATCATAACGAAAATCGCGAATAGCTTTATATAAACCAATCATCCCTTCCTGAATGATATCTTCCCGATCTGCCCCGATCAAGAAGTAGGAACGGGCTTTTGCTCTTACAAAATGTTTATACTTGTGGATTAGATATTCAAGAGCCTCGCCATCACCATCTCTGGCTAAATCCACAACATACTCATCTTCTAAAACATCAAAAGAGGTCAGCGATTCCTGCTGTACGCTCAAGCTCATGGAATTTTCTCCTCCATAACATTAAAATTACTAACAATAGTAATTCCGTTCGTATTTCAACTTGTCCTAGTATTGAAAATATTATAACTGAACTTTGCTCCACCCGTCAAGTATACGGAAGTAGATAACCTTTTAACCCATTATTATTTCTTGGTAAACTTGCCCCGTTGTCTGGCGATTTCGTATAAAAGAAGTGCGCCCGCAACAGATACATTCAAAGAATTGACCTGTCCCAGCATCGGTATACTAACAAGAAAATCGCATTTTTCCTTAACCAACCTCGTTAATCCTTTCCCTTCACTGCCAAGGACAACCGCCAACGGTCCTTTCAAATCAGCATTAAAATAGTACTGTTCAACACCTGCTTCCGTCCCAATAATCCAAACGCCCTTTTCCTTTAATCTTTCTATGGTCGTAGCCAGATTAGTGACTCGAGCTACCGGGACATGTTCTACCGCTCCGGCTGATACTCTGGCAACTCCTGCCGTTAAAGGAACAGCACGATGTTTAGGAATAATTATGCCATGTGCCCCCACTGCATCTGCCGTCCGAAGAATAGCCCCCAAATTATGTGGGTCCTCCAGATTATCCAAGATAATCAACAAAGGGTCTTCCTGTTTTTGGACGGCACTTTGGAGAATATCCTCCCATTCTACATAATCCTTAATCCCCGTTTGCGCAATAATACCCTGATGCGTGTTTTTTTCGGCTAGGGAATCTAACTTTTTTCTTTCCACAAACTGATACGGAATATTCCTCTCTTTGGCTAACCCTGATATTTCCTTTACGATAGCTTGATTTAAGCCTTGCGCAAAGAATATTTTATTAATGGCTCGTCCCGCCTTTAAAGCTTCTAAGATCGAATTCTTACCTAAAATTAAATCGTCCTGCTTTGTCTTTCTTTCTTCCACATTCATCACCTTGTATA
>CAZVLC010000421.1:0-1609 GCA_964627885.1 uncultured Peptococcaceae bacterium | reverse complement strand
TTTAACTAAGGTTGTTTTGTCGCAAATGAATCTCATAAAAATACCTCCGGTGTCTTATATTAATATATTTTTTTGTAGTAGTCATAGTAGTAGGGGCTGTGGAAATGTTTATAAGCCTTTTAATTGTGATAAAACCAACGATTTAAAAATAAAAAACTTTGTGGATAACCTAGGGAATAGGAAGGTATAAAAAAGGATAACCTTACTGTTTCCCGTTGATGATATTTTTTAAAAAGAAAACACTTTCTTTTAATTCCTCATCCTTTTGCATTTTTTCTTGTATTTTATCACAAGCATATAAAACTGTGGTGTGATCTCTATTGCCGAAATTTTCTTCTATTTTCGGAAGAGATAAATCTGTTAGATCTCGACAGAGGTACATGGCAATCTGCCGGGGAAAAGCCAAGGCTTTTGTTCGCTTGCTGGATTCCATTTCCGATAATTTTATAGAGTAATGTTTACACACCGCTTTCTTTATAGAATCTGGTGTAATATTAAAATCCGCAGCCAGCAGTATATCCTTTAACACTTCCCGGGCCAGTTTTCGGCTGATGGGTTCGTTCATTAAATTAGAAAAGGTGACAATTCGAGTGAAAGCGCCTTCCAACTCCCGGATGTTAAATTTTACTTTTTCACAAATCAACTCAATTACATCCTGTAATGCCTCGTCAATGATCAACCCTTCCAGCTCTGCTTTCTTTCGAAGAATGGCCACCCGGGTTTCATAGTCCGGGGGACTGATATCCGCCACTACGTTCCACTGGAAACGACCACGCAAACGTTCGTCAAAATTGGTAAGCTTGTTGGGGGGACGGTCTGAACTGATGATGATTTGTTTGTTGGATTGGTATAGGGCTTCAAAGGTATAGAAAAATTCTTCTTGCGTTCCTTCTTTTCCCTCTAAAAACTGTATATCGTCTATTAACAATACATCAATTTTTCGATATTTGTTTCGGAATTCCCCCGTCTTTTTTTCACTGATTGCCTTTATCATTTCGTTGGTAAACATTTCCGAAGAAACATAAAGAGGCTTCAGTTTGGGATGGTTTTGTAGAATATGATGACCGATGGCATGCATCAAATGGGTTTTCCCCAATCCGGAGCCGCCATACACAAAAAGAGGATTGTAATCATCCGAAGGAAGTGTGGCCACCGCCAGTGCGGCAGCATGGGCATATTTATTATTACTTCCCACCACAAAGGTGGAAAAATTATACCGGGGATTAAAGTAAAATTCACCGTCGAATTCTTCGCCGGTGCCGCCGTAACTAACATTGCCGCCAGCCCGATCTTTGATGTACTCAAAAACCACTTTATACTCTTTTCCGAAAACTTCCTTAATGGTGCCTTCCAAAAGAGACATATAGCGGCCTGTTAAAATGTTCTGGTTCATGCTGGCATAAGGGTCGATGTAAATTTTTCCGGCTTTGGCATCGGTTCGGAGAGGCGTTAGAGGGGCAAACCAGGTGTCGTAACTGATATCCTGGAGATTTTCCCGTAATATATCTTGAACCTTAGACCATTTTTCTTTTAAGTCTTTCATAATCATCCTTTTCTTCTAGTAGTGTTTAACACTTATATCATAATATATAAGTTATCCACAGGGCAA
>CAZVLC010000420.1:0-1610 GCA_964627885.1 uncultured Peptococcaceae bacterium | reverse complement strand
ACAGAAAATTTCCACTGGAATATTATATATCTTCTCTCTGCGAAAAGCAAGTAAAATCTAAGCCTTCTTGAAATTTTGCGCAAAATCTCTTCAAAATCTATTCCTTCCGCCAAAATGACGGTAGAAAAAGTACCAGTACCGTGAATAATTCCAATCTACCCAGCAGCATATAAAAAGATAAAAAATATTTACCCGCATCCGAAATAAAGCCAAAATTCGACGCCGGCCCCACGGCACCCAAACCGGGGCCGACGTTGCCTAATGCTGCTGCGACGGAAGTAAAGGCCGTCACAAAATCAAGTCCTTGAAACGACATGAAAAATACCCCAGCCAAAATCAGCGCGATATACACGAAGAAAAACTGCAAAATAGTCATAACTTTTTCTTGTTCTACCACTTCGCCATTGATCTTTAAAGGAATAACAGCCCGTGGATGTAAATGATGCCGTAGTTCCAGAATCGTCTGTTTAAACATCACCAATAGCCGGTCAATTTTCACGCCGCCGCTTGTGGAACCGGCACAACCCCCGACAAACATCAACATAAACAAGATCGCTACCGAAAAGAAAGGCCACTGGTTATAATCCGCCGTAGCGTACCCCGTAGTGGTAAGAATGGAGACCACCTGAAAAGAGGCCTGACGAATAGCATCCCCCCAGGCGCTGCCGCCGGCCGTATACAAATTATAGGCAATCAGACTTGAGGCAACCACAATAATCCAGGTGTACACCTTGAATTCGGTATTATGCGGCAGAGGCGCAAGGCTTTTCTCCCGCACCGCCTGATAATATAAGGCAAAATTAGCACCGGAGAGGAATGTAATAATAATGATCACCCATTCCAGCGCCGGGCTGTTATAATAACCAATACTCCCATTGGTAACCGTAAACCCGCCCGTCGAAACATTGCCAAAAGAATGACAAACCGCATCAAAAAAGGGCATCCCAAAGAAGAACAAAAGGGCTATTTCCACAATTGTCAAGATTAGATAGATTCCCCAGAGAATTTTCGCCGAATCACTGATGCGCGGTGTTAATTTAGTAAGGATGGAACCGCCCGGAGATTCGGCCTGAAACATCCTTTCGCCGCCTGTCCCCAAGGTAGACAACAAGGCCACAAACAAAACAATAATGCCCATCCCGCCCAGCCAATGCGTCATACTACGCCAAAAGAGGATCCCCTTGGAAAGAACCTCCACATCAGCCAGCACGGTGGCTCCCGTTGTAGCAAACCCGGACATGGTTTCAAAAAAGGCATCGGCCAGGGAAGTAAAAGTACCAGTAATTAAATAAGGCAATGCGCCAAAGATCGTCGCCAGCAACCAACCCAGCGAAACGATGCAAAAGACCTCTTTCTGCAACAATAGTCCTTCTTGTTTAGTTGTTTTGTAACCAATCAAACTCACCAAAAACACTAAACCACTGGAAATTAAAAAAGCGTACGCTTCCACTTCCCCGTAATATAAAGAACAAAAAAAGGGGATAAGCATCGATAAACCGATAATCATTAAAAGCTGACTAAGAGAGCCTACAATTCTTTGATAGTTCATTCCGACAGCCCCCTGTTATTTTGCTAAATAATCTAAAGCATGCGTCGCTTTTGGTAAAGTA
>CAZVLC010000419.1:0-1617 GCA_964627885.1 uncultured Peptococcaceae bacterium | reverse complement strand
TAAAAAAGGAATGAAAAAAGTGAGCTCAAATAAACCAAATAAACTTTTGCTTCTAAAAAAAAGTAAGCGTGGTGCAATACGAATAATATTTGGAAGAACCGGAATTGCAGTTATGCTTTTACTGGCCCAGTTATTAGTATTACTTAATGTATTTAGATTTCTAAGGGGTTTAATTCCCTATACAGTTGGTACATTATTAGTGTTTACAATAATAATGGTCATATACGTTATTAACTCAGAACATAATACAAGCGTGAAATTGTCTTGGGTTATACTGATTATGCTATTACCCGGCTTTGGAGGTGTTTTTTATTTCTTTATACAAAAAGATATCGGGCATCGCACAATCAAAAAACGAATTAAAATAATAGTAAAGGAAACACAAACAGAATTTATAAGGCAAGAAGGGTTAATGGAAAGATTAAAATCAGAAAACAAAGGACTGCATAATCTGGCCACATATACCGGAAAAGCGGGAGGCTTTCCAATATATGAGAATTCATCGACAAAGTATTTCCCTTCCGGTGAAGACGCTTTCAAGGAAATGTTGATACAGTTAAAAAAAGCAGAAAAGTTTATTTTTGTTGAATATTTCATAGTTGATGAAGGATATATGTGGGGACAAATTTTAAAGATCTTATCTGATAAAGCAAAGGAAGGCGTAGAAGTTAGATTTATGTACGATGGAACATGCGAATTCGCCTTATTACCTCATAGCTATCCCAAAAAAATAAGGGCATTGGGTATTAAATGTAAGGTGTTTTCGCCAATTCGCCCTTTCCTTTCAACTCACTATAATTACAGAGACCACAGAAAGATATTAGTCATTGATGGGCGTGTTGCCTTTACCGGAGGGATTAATCTCGCAGATGAGTATATAAACAAAATAGAAGTTTACGGTCATTGGAAAGATACAGCGATTATGATTCAAGGACAAGCGGTAGAAAGTTTTACTATAATTTTTTTGCAATTGTGGAATGCGAATAAAGAAAAAAGAAGTTATTTGACGAACTTATACAAATCGCAACCATTAGATAAAAAGGAAAAAGGTTACGCACTTCCATACGGGGACTCTCCATTAGATAATGATAAAGTGGGTCAAATGATATATATGGATATATTAAATCGGGCAGAAGATTACGTTTACATTATGACACCTTATTTGATTTTAGACGGTGAAATGCTAACCGCTTTGCAATTTGCTGCTCGAAGGGGAATTGATGTAAAAATTATTATGCCTCATATACCCGATAAGAAGTTTGTGTTTGCTCAATCCCGAAATCATTACAGAGAATTGATAAAATATGGTGTCGAAATCTATGAATATACGCCGGGATTTATGCATGCTAAAGCGTTTCTAAGTGATGACACAAAGGCCGTTGTAGGAACAATTAACCTTGACTATAGAAGTTTATATCATCATTTTGAATGTGCTTTATATATGGAAGAAGTATCAACTATTGCAGAAATTGAGTTGGATTTTAAATATACTTTGAAGAAGTCTCAAATAGTAACCTTAGAGGATATTAATGGGTATAACATTTTCATGACTTTGGCAGGAAAAATATTAAAAATATTTGCTCCACTGATGTAGATTATAAAAAAGACCGAGTTATA
>CAZVLC010000418.1:0-1620 GCA_964627885.1 uncultured Peptococcaceae bacterium | reverse complement strand
CAACAGCCAAATCTAAATTAATGTTCAATAATTTAAATAGTTCGCTTCTTTGCATAAAAAAATTCACTTCCTTTTTAGATTCTATTTTATTTGTTTGCTGTTTAAAGTTTCCCCCAAATTACAAGAAAAAACCCGGCCAAAAAGCAGCTGGGCTATAATTATAGAAGAGTATTATACGAAGATACTATGGAAAGATATTGAAACTTTATTGAGAAAATTGTATATTTGTGGTATGATTTCATAAAGGAGTGTATGAAGAAGTGCGAATAATTGCTGGCACCGTTAAAGGACGCACTCTAAAAAGCTTAAGAGGGTTAGATACCAGACCTACGCTGGATCGGGTGAGAGAAGCAGTTTTTAATATACTCGGAACGAAGGTGTTGGGTGCAAATTTTCTCGACTTATTTGCCGGCACAGGTGCGGTAGGGATAGAAGCTCTTAGTAGAGGGGCAAGTTATTGTTGCTTTAATGATCAGAACAAAAAAGCCTGCCAAATAATCAAAGATAACTTACAAAAATGTAACTTTGTAGAGCTTAGTAGAATATATGCAATGGATGGACTGAGATTAATTTCTCATCTCAGCGAAAAGAAATTAATGAAATTTGATGTGGTCTATTTAGATCCACCTTATATATCCAATAATTATGTTATTTATTTGCAAAGGTTGGAGGAATCGGGGCTATTAACGGAGAAAAGTATTATTATTGCCGAAAGCAGAAAAAGTCTTAATTTAGAAGAAATTTATCAAGGGCAAGGGTTAAAAATACAGTTAAAACGTAGTTATGGGGACACGGTAGTTTGGTTTTATAAATTTTTAGGGGAGGAATAGATGTGGATATTCTGCAATTACTGGATGAATTCGAAGGCGTGGTGGAAGATAGTTCAAGGATACCAATGACGAGCAAGCTACTTATCAACGAAGATATCCTCTTTAATTATCTTGATAAACTTAGAGCGATGCTGCCTGAATCGATCAGGGAAGCCGAATGGATTATTCGTGAAAAGGAACGAATTCTTCAAGATGCTGAAAAAGAAGGAAAAAATATTATTGAATCGGCGAATAGTAAATTACAAAAAATCACGGATGAAACGGAAATAGTAAAATTGGCTAAAGCTCAGGGGGAAGAAATTATTAAAAACGCCCAGAGTGTGGCTAGAGAAATCACCCAAGGGGCTTTTGCATATGCTGATGAAGTGATGGTAGGGTTGCAGAATGAATTAGAAAAAACGATGGCGGTGATTAATAAAGGACGGGAAGAAATTAGACAAAATATTTACGAGAAAAAGTAAAAGATGTCCCGAAGCTCGAAAAATGGCATATAAAAGGCTAATAAGATATGACGAGGAGTTAATTGTATAAAAAAATAACAGAATTGTAAATAGTAGAGCAAACTCTTGATATCTCGAAAGAATATGATAAAATAATGTTAAGAGAATAGGGTAATTTTACCTTGTTTCTAGTATAATTTGTCACAACTTTAAAGAATAATATACGCTAGTGAAGGAAGATGGTACAATGAGCGAAGAAAAAATTAAAGATTTACTAAAATATCGTTTTAATATTGTTCCTGTCTACCTTAGTACGCAAAATATCCAAGAGGGTGTTCCTCAATTAATTA
>CAZVLC010000417.1:0-1621 GCA_964627885.1 uncultured Peptococcaceae bacterium | reverse complement strand
GTTTATTATTAGTACGTTGGTAAGAGGGATAGTCAAGGATTGCTACAATGGAGGAAAAGGTATCCAGCAAGCATTTGTGCTAACCCATAACGTGTATTTTCATAAAGAAGTATCTTATTGGGGATCCAGAGAAACACCTTCTCCAAAGCTGGTTTCGTTTTGGGTAGTCAAGAAAATTGGCAATGTAACTGACATTATCAACCACCCTAATAATCCAATTCAAACATCTTATGAGCTTCTTTGGTCGGAGCTGCAAGAATTAGATAGAACCCCACGGATAACCATCTTTAATACTTTACGACGAATACTCGAATACTACTTCAATGTTATTGGTGGTTTGAACTATGATGAGTGTATTGATAGCTTTGGGGACGAAGATAAAATCATCTGCAAGGCTCTGATTTCTTGCATAAATGACGGTTCCCACTTTATTAGTGATGACTTTGTAATGTGCTATGAAACAGATGCTATGGAAAATTACTTGCGAATATTCCGGCTTATCTTTGAAAACATGGGGCATGGTAGCCACTACGAAATGATGATTAACCGGACAAAGCGGTTCCCTGTTGTCGGTGAAATATCTACAGGAGACGCAGTATGAGCAGAAAATATAGACTAATTTTAATGATACTATCAATTATTTCACTATTGGCGGTTGGATGGTTTATCAATAAAGATTTTTCTTTTGCGATAAATGATTTTTGGTTTACTGCGGGATTGCTTTTGCTGATACTATTGTCTTTGGTGGACCAACCTCATTTTTCAAAAGATTCTAATATATTTGTGAATGGGGTTACTGCCGCATTATCATTACTTTTAGTGCCTAAAGAAGGGCGAGATTGTATTTTTTGGTTATTTCTTGGTTTTGTTTTCTACCTGTTGGTATGCAGTTATGTGTTGATGTGGTTGCGTAAAGACAAACTGAAAGGAGAAAGTAAACCGGTACAATTTCTCTCACGATTGAATAGGCAAATTGGCAAGCCCGATGTTATCTTTTCTGCTTTCTTCCTCTGGGGCGGCATTCGTCAATACACTATGAATTCATCGGAATTCAACGCGCTACTCTGGTTCTGGATTATTTTTATGATTCTTAATATTCCAGCTTTAGCAACTGCCATCGAAGAATTGTTCAGCAAAGAAACATATAAAGTCAAGGAAAATGCTATTGGCAGTATCTTCGGAGTACAGTCAAAAAATACGTTTTTGGTTAAACTGGCTGAAGAAAGAAAAACGCCAATGAGTGTATTTGATTTTGTCGAATTTGAGTACTCAATCGATAAAAGAAAGCGTAAAGGTTTAGTGCTGGATGTATATTTACTTAATCAAGAGCAATGGATTAAAGTATTATGGACACAAGAGATAAATTCTTTGTTCACAAGCGGTTTAGAGAAATGTGAACCCGATGTTGTCTACAAAATAACGCCTCCGCAAGAATCTGATTATCTGAAAAGATTTATTGGCATAGTATCCGAAAACTCGTTGATAGAAAAGATAAGGTTTATTTATAATTCTAAAGTTGAGATAAGTGAAGGGCAATTGATTGAATTGTCGATTGGGAAACACAATGTTCTGTATCAAGTCGTTCAAGGTATTACAAAAATCGAGCAACTTGAAAGAAAGA
>CAZVLC010000416.1:0-1623 GCA_964627885.1 uncultured Peptococcaceae bacterium | reverse complement strand
CCGCGAATTGACAAGAATAACCACGGCATTGCGCAGCCTCTTTAGCTCCTTTAATTCATCGGCCAAAAGACGGGTCTTCCCCATAAACAAACCGGTGGTCTTCGCCGAAATACCGACTAAATTTACCGTATCAAGCTCGGCCGGTTTCTTAGGTAACAAAGAGAAAAAAACCAACTTCATCGGCAAAATAATATTCCATATTTCGTTCCAATTAAGATAATTGTTAACCTGTCCCGGTAAAACCTTGCCCTTCTCCAACAGAGCCAGGTAGGTTTCCTGTATCTCCCTTTCCCGCCCCTGACTGCTTTCCCGCTGGCGACCGGGCTCATCAAAAATCACCAGGGGCTTTTCCGGGAAATAATCAAACAAAGTCGCTTTCTTCTCCGTAAAATAAGGTAAAAGTTGCTCGTACCCGGGAAAATACTGCTCATTAAGCATAAACTCTTCAATTTGTTTTATTTTTTCTGAAAAATGGTCATAAGCCTCTTTCCGTCCGCTCCGCTCTAGCTTTTTCAGCAATTCAGCTTCCTCTAGCCTAATTTTCTGTAAGACGCGGTCTTTGTCGGCACTCCACACAAAAAACTCGGTGGCAGGGAACATGAAAATCTCTTCCACTTTCCGCAACGACCGCTGATTTTCTACCGCAAACAGGCGAATTGAATCGATCTCATCGTCGAAAAGCTCTAGCCGCACCGGATTTTCCAACGTAGGCGGGAAAATATCCAGAATCCCTCCGCGCAAGGCAAACTGTCCCTTATCTTCAACCTTTTCCAAGCCCTGATAACCAACAGTGACCAAATGAGCAAGCAATTCCTCCAAATTCACCCGCTGTCCCACTCTTAAAGGGAGCACTGCCTTCTCCACAATCGCCGGTGGCATCATACTTTTGCTCAAAGCCTCCAAAGTAGTAACAACTACCCGAGTTTTCCCCGTAAAGAGACCTTCCAGCACTTCTAAACGTTTCCGCCTGGTTTCGTGGCTCTGGGCGAGCACCTCAAACGGAATCGCATCCAAGGAAGGAAAAAACTGAACCGTGTTCGCAGGAAGCAAGTTGCACAAATCATCAAAAACTTCTTTACTTCTTACCGGAGATTCAACGATATACAACAAGGGCTTTCGTTCAATCTCCGCCAGTAAAGCAGCGATAACACTTTTCTGGGAACCGGTTACCCCGTAAATCAAATTAAATTTGGCCTTCCTGACCTGTTCCTGCAAAAAACCATATTCTTTTCCGTTTTTTAAATAACTTAAGACTGCTTGTAAAGACATTTTTAGATCCTCTCATGTTAAATAGTGGACGTCGGCCAGACCTCCACCCCGCATTATTCTAAGTATACTTATTGCATTATCTTACTCTCGGGTTCTTGATAGAAGCGCAACAAGCCCGCTTTTTCCCTAAAGCAAGAATCACAAATAGCCTTAACGACTCCGGTCTGTTCCCGTGGATCAATACTAACCATTTCCTGCTTTTCCCCCTGCGTCAACGCATCAAAACCCAGCATTGATTCATCCCAATTCTCTAATTCGATTTCGCCAATAAAGCTTTGACATTCACTGCAAACATAGATAAAACGCAAGCTAAACTCCCTCCTGTCTATTTCCCTTTTCTCTGCCGTAAAACAG
>CAZVLC010000415.1:0-1628 GCA_964627885.1 uncultured Peptococcaceae bacterium | reverse complement strand
TACTCGTTACCTTACGTTCCTTAGTAAAAAATGATGTAACTGTAGTCCTTATTACACACAAGATGCGTGAAGTTATGGAAGCCTGTGACAGGGTGACTATATTACGTAAAGGTAAGGTGCAGGGAAGTCTAAGCAAGGAAGATATGACTAAGGAACAATTGGTCAAATTAATGTTTGCAGAAAAGGATATTAGTATTACTGAAAATGCATTGCCTGAGGTAAAATTGCCTAAAAAACAACTTTCTTCTGAGCCAATGCTGGTTTTAAAGAATGCCTCCACTGAGAATAAATCGGAAAACATTGGTCTTAATAATGTTTCCTTTGAGATTTATGGTGGTGAGATATTTGGGGTTGCAGCTGTTTCTGGCAGTGGGGAAAGATCCCTCGCTGCAACTATTATGAATCCACAACTTTTAACTAATGGTGATATATTTCTTCATGGAAAAAGCATAAAAGGTATGACTACGCGTGATATTTTAAAAATGGGTGTAAGTTTTACACCAGAGGACCGTCATGCTGCCGGCTTATTGCAGGGAGCAAATATTCGGGAAAATATGTTGTTGGGACACCAAAAAGAAAAGCAATTTCGTAAACAGAATTTATTTGTAAATTGGAATGAAGTCAGTCGTATAACCAATGAAAAAATAGTTGAGTATAATGTTGATGTGATTAGTGAAAATGTAGACATTGCCCGCCTTTCCGGTGGAAATGCACAAAAAGTTATCATAGCACGTGCCCTTATTAATAAGATTAATTTATTTGTAACTCAAAATCCAACAATGGGTTTGGATTTTGCAACAGTTGAGTTTATCTTCAATAAGATGATTGAGATTCGAAATCTTGGAAGGGCAGTATTGTGGATTAACTCTGATCTGGATGAACTTATGATTTTAGCAGACCGTATTGGTGTTTTTTATAATGGTGAACTGCGGGAGATTTTTAATAGGAATGAATTTGACAAATACCTCATTGGTACAAAAATGATAGGAGGTTAGACAATGGAAACGAAGGTATCACAGGCCTTTGGTGCTTTGAGTCTCCAAAACCTAAAAGAAAAGAGTACTAGGAGTCTAATACACAACACTTTGATATTTATTATTGCTCTTTGTATTGCCTTAGTTATTTTCATGCTACTTATTCTTATTATGGGCAAAAGCGTTACTATTGCATTAAAAACCTTGCTTTTAACAACCTTTGGTAGCGAATATTCTTTTGTCCAGACATGTTTAAAAACCTTCACTTTGGTTTTTACCACATATGCATTTTCTATACCATTCCGTGTCCAGTTATATAATATAGGGGGAAATGGACAGATGATTTTAGGGGCAGTTGCGGCTAGTCTGGTTGGCTTAAGTTTCACCGGTTCTAGTGCCCCAAGAATTATAGTTGTGATACTTATGTTGTTAGCTGCCTTCGTTGCGGGCGGAGCTTATGCATCTATCGCAGCAATATTGAAGGTTAAGTTTGACATAAATACTGTTATTTCTACTATGATGCTTAATTTTATTGCCATGCAAATTATAAATTATGTTGCATCGGCTAAACCTTGGGCTGACCCATATGCAGGGCACCCTACAACAATAAGTTTTCCAGAATCAGCGATTTTACCGATTTCTTATGGGGTTTTC
>CAZVLC010000414.1:0-1639 GCA_964627885.1 uncultured Peptococcaceae bacterium | reverse complement strand
AGACCGGTTTTAAAGCATTAGCTAACTCATTAATATTGAGCACCTTAATCCCTTGAAGCTCGGCAACCTTATTTAAATTATAGTCATTTGTAAAAATGTCGGCATCAATCGTTTGCGCTAATTTTACTAATTTACTGTCGACCTCTTGGATATCCGGGAAATCCTTTTCATAAATCTGAACGCGTATTTCCAATTCTTTTTGCATTTTGTTTAATATATCCAAGCCACGTCTGCCCCGGTTACGTTTTAACGTGTCAGAGGAATCGGCGATATGCTGCAGTTCTTCCAGGACAAATCCCGGAATAATTAATATATCTTGTACAAACCCACTTCTACAGATATCGGCAATTCGTCCGTCAATAATTACACTGGTGTCGAGAATTTTTCCCCGCCGAACCGTATCAAATTTCATATTCCCATGTTTTTCCTTATCTTTTCCGCCTAACTTCGGGAAAACATTAAAAATACTAAACAGTTCCTCCTTTTTCTTGTATCCTAAACTTAATCCCAAATAACCCAAGACCAGACTAAAAAGAATGGTAAGGTAATTTCCCAATAAAGGAATCCTCGCCAGAGAAGAACCGAATAAACTGGCAATTATAAGTCCGATAATTAATCCTATCGCCGCCCCCAGTAAATCACTTAACGGCATTTTCGTTAACTTTCTTTCAATCCAATCTGTTAGTTCAATAAATTTAGCAATAAGCCACGGGGTAAGCGTAAAACCCAATATGCCGATTACTGCACCTGATGTAATAATCAAAATTACTCTTAAGATAACATTGGGAATAACTAACCAACCATCATTTGTTAGCGCATAGCCTAGGGAAATGCCTCCGGCCAAAAAAGATAAGGTTAAGAGAATCCGAACTCCTTTCCTAAGCACTTGTTCACCTCCTCGTACCTGTTCTAGTCTTTATTATACGTTACTTTTTTATTAATAGGCAAGTTGATACAGCAAAAAACGCCAGTGATGCTGGCGTTTTAAGCTAGATATTTTTGTATAAGGGTTTCTATACACTCTTCCTTCCCATTCTTAGCAAGCACAAGTTCGCTCACTAAAATTTGGCGGGCGTTATCAAGCATCTTTTTTTCGCCGGTAGAAAGTCCCTTTTCTTTATCCCTCGCTGCTAAATTTCTTACTACCTCAGCTAATTCGTAAATATCCCCACTCTTGATCTTTTCCATATTATTTCGATATCTTCTATTCCAATTAGTTGACATGGGGGAATCTTCCTGCTGAAGAATATTAAATACTTTTTTTACCTCTTCTCCATCAATGATTTTTCTAATGCCAATTGTATCTACGTTTGAAATGGGCACCATCACTTTCATTTCACCTATCGGCATTCGCAAAACATAATAGTTCCTCTTCTCCCCCAGCACTTCCTTTTCTTCAATGGCTTCAATTACCCCTGCCCCATGCATTGGATAGACAATTTTGTCCCCGATATTAAACATTACTTCACCCCCAAGAGAGCTCATATAATTATTTTAACATTCATAAGTCCGTATGTCAAAATTAAATATTATATATCATTGTCCCCTTTATCGTCAACATCTTTTTGCCAACCAACCGATTGACTGGAGATTGCAAGTTTAATTGCCTTACATTTATTGGTACCCTCTGATTTTGCAC
>CAZVLC010000413.1:0-1644 GCA_964627885.1 uncultured Peptococcaceae bacterium | reverse complement strand
ACGCCCTTTTCCCAAATCACAATATCAGCGCGGGGCTTGTTTGAACCAACCTGCAAGGTATATTCGATTTTTATTTGTAACGGCAAATATTTGTGTTCATTCACCAGACGTTTTTCAATAGTCTGCCGAACGTATTCCTCCGGTGTGTCGTCGCGGAACTTACCGTCAATATAGTCACATATTTTCCCGTCCGGGATAACAATAATTTTCTGTTCAAGTGCCATAATGTTGTCTTCTTTGTCTTATTGGCATGATGTCAATTTGATCTTTTTCCTGATGGCCTTAATGGCCTCAGGATGCTC
The DNA here is from genome assembly GCA_964627885.1 of uncultured Peptococcaceae bacterium. GTDB lineage: Bacteria > Bacillota > Peptococcia > DRI-13 > DTU073 > UBA3937. The sequence continues at coordinate 1,342 of CAZVLC010000413.1, read as the reverse complement.
ATCCACATACCGTGCGATATCCGCAGGCAATTCGTTCCTCTCTCTTGCAGCTAAATCAAAAAACCTCTCTCATGTTTCGTCGCTTGCATCCAAAATCTCCATGGCCTTAAGCTGGAGAGGGTAAGGCGGGGGATTCGTATGCCCAGAAAGAATGTCATAGAAGTAGGGTTTGCGGATTCCCAACTTTGTATAAAATTCGCTTTGCGTCATTACAGCATTCTCCACGAGTTGGCGAAGATACTCGCCAAATCCCTGCTTGCTTTCATCCATTTTTCTACCCCAGTTAGGTATGCTTGGGTATATGCTAACATACCTAATTGCAGAGGTCAAAAAATACCGTAAACAGCATGGCGCTTTTTGCATAATTCTATCAAATTGTTATGGGCGGGCAGGCACGGTTTGTGCTTGCCCGGTCCGCCTTGTCTGTCGATGGTTGCGTTATCCGCGTTTCCGAATTGCCTGATCCGTGTTGTTTCGTGTCTATTCGTGGTTCTTCCCTTTTCGGTGCGTTCATTTTGAGGCAACGCGACATTTCTTTAGGATTGATTTTTAACGAGAATTATTATATCATCAACCCAATGTGAAGAGGGATAGAATCGAGTTTTCTACGGCCGATATGATGGCTCAAAAAGTAATCAAGGGATGAGCGACAAGGTCTCTGTTCGTTTTTTCAATGATCGAGAAGTTCGTGCCGTTTGGAACGAAGCAGGTTCCCGTTGGTTTTTTTCGGTTTTGGATGTGGTGGGTGTACTGCGGGACGAGGATAATTATGAGAAGAATCGTAATTACTGGAAATATCTCAAGGCTAAGCTGAGACGAAGCGGAAACGAACTGGGTAGTGCCACTACCCAGTTGAAGCTGACGGCTCCGGACGGGAAAAAACGTCTTTCGGATGTACTGGATGCGGACGGAGTCATTGCCCTGGCAAAAAAATTCCCGAGCAATAAGGCAAATCGTTTCATTGAGTGGTTTATCTACAGCGATGAAACGATTGACGGCAAAAGTAAATCAAAAGCGTATGCCTTATTTGGGAGTACGTTCCTGAAGAGTCTGGAAGTCGGCACAACAAAGGGCCTACAGCAAATTCACGCATATTTATTTGGCGGACTCTATGACTTTGCAGGGCAAATCCGCACTCAAAATATGAGTAAAGGCGGTTTTCAATTCGCGAACTCCAGATTTCTGGATAAAACGCTTTCGACGATAGAAAAAATGCCGGAAGACTCCATCTCCGCAATTATCGATAAGTATACGGAAATGAACGTCGCTCATCCTTTCATGGAAGGTAACGGCAGGGCGATGCGTATCTGGCTCGACCTGATGCTGAAGAAGAATTTTAAAT
>CAZVLC010000412.1:0-1652 GCA_964627885.1 uncultured Peptococcaceae bacterium | reverse complement strand
GGTTGGATTAGAAATAGAATTTCGACCATTGATTATCCCAGGTATAAGATCAGGGTATTTAATTGCCTCCGAAATTGGCAATATTATTATTTCCATACCCGTCCGTTTGCTATATTTGCCACAAGTAATTGTGGCTATGTCTGTATAAGAGTCGTTTTCCAGAAGAAAGGTATCTCTTAGTATATCGGTGACTAATTTCGTTAAGATGTTATCGGGATCAGCTTCTTTTCGATTAAAACGAAACCGATATATAATAATATGAAATTCGGGCTTGGGAACATAGCCAAGTTCTCGTAAATCATAAATGGCTGCGCTCAGTATTTGTCTCCATGTTTCTCTGGTATCTCCCCACCCAATCTTTTTTGAAAATTTTGTGCGTAAAAAATGTTTAAGTTTAACTGGCAATTCGGTAGTCATGATATGTACCCCGAAATAGGGTTGCGGCAGTAATATGCCTTTGGATTGCCTTACGAAATTCGGTTCGCCAGGTTCATAATTCCGCATCCAATTGGTTTCATTGATATATTTTTCTACCTGTATTTCCCCGGCACTATTGTGCCAGTTCCAGCTTTCATCTATTATGCTATCGAGTTCCTCATGATTTAACTGTTTCAATGCTTCGTAATCCTCTTGAGTCATTTTTTTTATCAAATTAATCCTCCCCTAAAATACTTTTAATAAGCCGTATATCCCGTTTTTCCATTTCTTTTTTCTTGTCTTTTGGAATTTCGGGCTGAACATTACCACTTTGAGAGAGCAGCTTTTCCAGTTTTTTAATAGCTAGTTCAAGCCGCTCAATTTTTGCCCCCATCTGTAACCATTCGTCTGCTTTTTTACTTCTTTCCTCGGAATTAACCATAAATATTGGGTTGTCTGACGGCAGCCTCAACTGCAGTCGTTTCATATCTTTGCTCATGTTTCTTCCTCCTTAGTGACGGCGTTTTTGCGTTTTACATATATTGCCACCGTCATTACATACTTCAAAACACCTTCTAATCTACGTCGCTCTAAGGTTGATATGTGACACCGATTTTTCTCATACCCGCCGCTATTCTTGTCTTTGTTTCACATTATATCGCCCATTCCCCTAAGCGTTACATGTGCCGCCAGGTTTACCCTTTAAATAAAACAAGCGGGTTTTCACCCGCTTGTTAGAATGTTATTTAATTATTATTCAAATAGAGCAATGCTTAATTTGCGTGCTACATCCAGAAAACCAGCAGCATTAGCAAATTGAGCGTCAGGCACGAATTTAGCTTTTGGGAATGACTGAGATAAACTGTCGTGCAACGCCAGACTTCCTCCACCAGCCATTAACACTAAATTGTTCTGGTCTTTACCTGGCCCCCGTTGTCTGTATTCGTCAGCTAAAGACTCTACGAATTTATTGGCTATAAATTGGTTGATCTCTTTATAATCTTTTTCTACACCATTGGTCCTGCATTTACCCGTTAAATATGTGCGTTCTGCACTTTCCAAAGATACATCAAACATATTAAGATCGGCAGATATTTTATCAGCCAGATCTCGAAACACAGACACCATACCGCTATCATAGGTAAAGGAGTTATCCATTATTAACTCAAAATCTTCACCGTTATAATAGAATGACGCTACATCAGTAGTACGATACCCTATATCAATAACGGTAG
>CAZVLC010000411.1:0-1653 GCA_964627885.1 uncultured Peptococcaceae bacterium | reverse complement strand
GAAAGTATAAACCCCGACCTAAGGTCGGGGTCAAATAAATTTTTCTATTTTTATTAGTTACCATGCATATTTACAAGATTTTTACTTGGTCTTGCCCCTTAAAAACCAAATCCAAATCAATCTCCAGATCCTCAAATATACCGATTTTGACTTGGTCAGGATACTGGTTTTGCCCAGTAATAATGGATTTATGTCCTTCATTCAGTTCAGTTAAGCGCACGTCAAAGGGAACACTGAATAGTTCACAGCTTTTACACCGAAGGTAATTGTAAAGCTGTCCAGCAATTTCTCTAGCTGTTCTCTGGTTTTCTGTTGATGGAGCAGGGCTCATCACGTAAGGATGCCAGTTCAAAAATGTTATGGAAGTTTAACTGTGATTCCACTCCTGACAATCCACTTATACTCAGAATTTGTGTTCACCGGGTAAAGGGTATAACTAATACCTGAAACCATTTTAATCTTTTCTTCAGGTTCTAAATCTACAATCGCTGCTTGAAAATTATTTTCATCATTACAACTGCCGGAAGCAGAGACTGCTATATCAGGATAACCTTCCTTCCTTAAGACGAAGTCTCCTCCTGCTTTGTACATAAATCTTCGTAACGCGTCCAGATTTATATTAGTTGTTATGGGTTCTTCGAAGGAAATTAGGAAATCACATGGAAAACGGTTAATCCAAGATGGTATACGGTTGTCGCCATGCCAATATACGCCATTTACATGCAATCCTTTAAACTCACCCGAGGTGTTTTCCAATGGTTTGATTAGCTTGACACCACTCCTGGCAGACCACTTATATTCATTACTTGGATTATCAGGAAGGATAGTATAATCAACTCCTGATACAAAGGCTGTATTAGTATCCAACTCTAATATTAATCCTTGAAAAGAACCATCACCTTTCGAAAAAGTTCTGATCAACGATGCCTTAACTGCAGGAGCAACACATCCCGGTTTTAAATAAAATATCTTTCCTGCTTTGGAAATAAAATTGTCTAATTGTTCATAATTATCTTCTTCAAACCATTCTTCGGTTGTAACGATGCAATAAGGAACATTATCCATTTCTGCAGTGACCCAAGATGGTATACTGGTATCATCATTCCAGTAGATACCATTGATGTGCATACGTTGAATTGTATCAATTAATGAAATAGTAATATTTCCGTTAGATTCCTGCCATTGAACTTTGTACCCCAGGGCTTCTGCCAACCACCTGGCAGGTAAGTACGTTCTGCCATTCTTGACTATAGGGGCAACATCCATAGAGGAAGACTCATTATTAACTTCCATGGTTTTTTCCCCAACAGTTAAGGTTATCTTCTTTTCGTCCTTTTTAAGTACCACCTTTTGAGATTTTGATATCCACTTTATATTTTCTTCAGGAACCTCTAGAGCAAGTGCAAGATAACGGATAGGGATAAATGTACGACCGTCTTGGATAAATGGCTCTCCGTCCATCACGTGTAATCCCTCACCCATCGTATATGTTTGGCTTCCTATAGAGAAAGTAGCTTTAATATCTTCCGCACTGGCATTTAAAGGGACGAAAAGTATACCTGCTAAGATAATCACAACGGTTAATATATTTCTCATTTATAAATATGTCCATTCCTTTCGCTTCGCTCAAGGCACAAAACGCAATGAAACGTA
>CAZVLC010000410.1:0-1661 GCA_964627885.1 uncultured Peptococcaceae bacterium | reverse complement strand
CCTATCAATATTATATCCTAAGAGGTGTATTTCCTGTTTTTCATAGCTTGTACTTAACTCAAGGCCCGGGAAAAAGTGTATCTTATCCTTTGCACAGGCGATACTTGCTTCATCCAAACCGGCAATCGTATCATGATCGGTAATGGCTAAATAGGAAATCCCCTTGGCCGCAGCTAATTTGACAACTTCCTGCGGTGTAAATCTTCCATCAGAAGCCGTGGAATGTACATGAAGATCAATTTTAACCAGTCGTTTGCTCCGGTAAGACATTTTCCAAAACACGTAAAAAATTACCTCCCATAATTTTTTTGACTTCTTCTTCTCGCCAGCCGCGCTGCAACAATCTATCGATTAGCTCAGGTATTTTGGCGACATTTTCCAGTCCCTGTGGAACTTTGTTAATTCCATCAAAATCCGACCCTAAGCCAATATGCTCAATACCCACTACCGATGCGGCATATTCCAGATGTGCAAGAACATGCTCGATCGTGATCTTTTTCTCCTTACTCAAAAAGTGCGGGAAAAAGTTAATGCCGATGATACCCTGATTCTCTCTTAAGGCTAGTAGTTGGTCATTTGTTAAGTTACGAGGGTGCTCATGCAGAGCAGCACAACAGGCATGAGTTACGGCGACCGGTTGTTCGGTGAGAGCAAGGACATCCCAAAAACCTGCTGCAGATAGGTGCGAAAGATCAATCAACATTCCCAACCGATTCATTTCCTGCACAACTTCCCGTCCAAAGGAAGTTAATCCTCCGTGCGCAGCTGACTCCCAGATGCCATCACCTAGCTGATTTCTTTGATTCCAGGTTAGAGTTAAAGAGCGTATCCCTAATTGGAAAAGAATTCGCAAAGTACTCAGGTTCCCCTCAAGAGCTTCTCCCCCTTCAATGGATAACAAAACTCGCAAGCGAGAGTCAGTAGGTCTGGATTCATTTCTTAACCAGAATAAATCTTCTTTAGATAATAAGGTAACTAGTTTACCGTTTGCTTCGCGCCACAGGTTTTGATAAAAATCCAGCAGCTCAAGAGCTCGGCATAATGCGCCAACGGGTTTATATTGTGATTCGATATAGATAGCCATAAATTGCATATTAACCAGGCCTGCCTGCAGACGTGGCCAGTCTACATGCCCTTTTTTATTTTCCTGCCAAAAAGAACGAGAATTTTTGTACAACTCAAGCAGAGTGTCACAATGGCCATCGACAATCAGCATCACCGCATCACCAAATTCTTGTAATCTCTCATACTACTATATTATATTTTAAACTAACCGGAAATATAAGCAAATAAAAAAGGCCTGTTCAATAAAACAGGCCTTCGAAAGTAACTCTTAAAACTTATCTGGGTTCCACGATTAATTTAATTGCTGTTCTTTCTTCACCTTCGATCACAATATCGGTAAAAGCCGGAATGCAAATTAAATCAATCCCACTTGGGGCGACAAACCCTCTTGCTATTGCTACTGCTTTGACTGATTGATTAAGAGCACCTGCGCCAATAGCTTGCATTTCTGCACATCCTCTTTCTCTAATAACACCTGCCAATGCACCTGCAACTGCGTTTGGACTAGATTTTGCTGAAACCTTCAGAACTTCCACTCTTGTAACCTCCCTCGTTTAAGTAATATACTATATATTTTCCACTAATTTATATATTCT
>CAZVLC010000409.1:0-1665 GCA_964627885.1 uncultured Peptococcaceae bacterium | reverse complement strand
TATGCCCTCTCGGGTCGATCCAAGAATGGATAGGTAAATTAGGCAAAAAAATATTTCCCCAAAAACATAACAATTTTATACCGCCAAAACTAGACAGGGTTTTGCGTTACTTAAGAATTCTTGTTTTGATATGGGTAGTTTACATAACAGCAAAATCGGGATACCTGATGTTTTCCAATATTGATCCTTTTCAAGCGCTCTTTAAATTCTGGACAGAAGATGTAACAGTTCTTGCTTTGGTTGTTTTAGGGGTCACCTTGGTTGCTTCTTTGTTTGTTACCCGACCTTGGTGCAGATACCTTTGCCCTTATGGTGCACTGTTGGGCTTCTTTAATAAAATCCGCATTTTTAAAATTACAAGAAATTCTAATACTTGTGTTCAATGCGGAGAATGTGACAGGTGCTGCCCAATGCGTATTAATGTTTCGGACAAGGGAAAGGTTACAGATCTTCAGTGTATCAGCTGCTACGAGTGCACCTCTGAAAGAAATTGTCCTATTGCGGATACAGTTAATATGCAGGTTGGCGTCACCGTAGCTGATGAAAAAGCAGGTAATAATAGGTATAAGAAAATTACAATGAAAGTAATATCGGTTTTTATTATCCTGATTATTTTTGGCGGAATCGGCATAGCTATGGCATCAAATATTTGGTCAACAGAATACGACAGGCACTTCTTTCAAAATGATACCATACAAAGCGAAGAGTATATAAAGGGTTCAACGACATTTAAACAGCTTTTGGATGAGGGAATTACCGTTGAACAAATCGAAGCTGTAATCGGTGGTAAAATAACATCGACAGAGCAGACGGTAAAGGACTATTGCGAAGATCACGGCTTATTGTTCTCATCGGTTAAAGAGCGGTTAAATCAGTATTTTACTTAATTTTAAAAGTTGTTGTTTTATTACTTTCGACCCTTTAATTTAAATTAAAAATCCCGAATAGTTGGGTGTTTATAAACAAACCTATGCCGCCAATTATTCGGGATTTATTATGAATTTTTTAGTTTAACGATTAATCAAGCACTTGACTTAGCTCGTTTGTCGGCGGCAGGCAGGTGCCTTCCTTACACACATAATAGCTGGTTTGATCGTTTACAAGCGGGTATTGGGGGTTATTCGTTAAACGAAAAACCCAATCAGATTTGATTTTAATATCTTTTAAATCGTTTTTATCCTTTAAAGAACAGACAATTTTCTTAACGGGAAGAGAAGAATATAAATAAAAACCGTATCCCGACGGGTAAGCGGCAGCTTGGCCATTCATAAAGCTGTTTTGCAGCTTGGACCATTTTTCAAACTGTTGATCCTCTGTCAGCATAGCCAGTCTTTGCAGGTTATAGGCCATAACCGAATTACCGGAGGGAATAGCCCCGTCATAACTTTCTTTTGGACGGGAAACAAGCGTTTCGTTTTCTGTTCCCGAAAAGAAAAAACCGCCGTTTTGGCTGTCCCAAAAGGAAGAAACGGCCTTTTCTGTCAGCTCTTTTGCGCGCTTCAGATAAGTTTCTTCCTGTGAAGCCTGATGCATTTGTATCAGAGCAAAAATATAAAAAGCATAGTCGTCTAAAAAGCCGCGAGTTGAGCGTTTACCGCCGCTTTTGCCAACATATACAATATCGCCGTCTGTAAGCTCATTTTCAATAAAAGCAAGAATTTCTTT
>CAZVLC010000408.1:0-1669 GCA_964627885.1 uncultured Peptococcaceae bacterium | reverse complement strand
TACATCTCAAAACACATAATATGGATTCTCATATACACACCTTGACCGAAGCGACAGATATGCTAAAAAATCAAGGCTTTGAAATTGAAGATGTTCTTTCCTGGGACGAAAAAGCTCCCAAAATAATTGTGGCGGTAAAAAAATAATGTGTTCAATATTGCGAAAATAGAACAAAAATATGAGGAGGATTAACAATGAACAAGAAAGCTTTTAATGCTATCATATGCATAGTGTTATGCGCTGCATTTTTGCTGGCGGGATGCGGTAAACAGGAGGATGCACAGCCGGATGAAACACAAGCGGATAATGCAGCTGACGTCGAGCAGGTTTTAAAGGTGGGAATCGGAACGGATATCAATACTTGGGATATCACGGCATTCCCCGAAGGCGATGGCCGTTTTGTATGGTCTCAGATTTATGAAACATTAGTGCGATTGGATACCGAACTTAATATGGTTGCAGGCTTGGCCGAATCATGGGAGTCTGAAGAGGACGGCAAGGTCTGGATCTTCAATTTGAGGCAGGATGTGAAATTCCATGACGGAACGCCTTTTAATGCGGATGCGGTAGTATTCTCTTATGGTGATTCTTCTTATGTCGCAAAAACCAAGACGCTTCAGCTTGAGAGTGTTGAAGCAATCGATGATTATACAGTCAAATTCACCTGCACTAAGGCGATACCCCTGCCTACATATCTCACCCACATCGCATGGCCTATCGTCAGCCCCAGCTGTGTCGATTCAGCGGGCGAGTTTACTCAGCCTATAGGTACGGGACCGTTCAAGTTTGTAAGCTATAGTAAAGGCGAGGAAGTGGTGCTGGAAAAGAATGATGATTATTGGGGAGATGCAGCAAAGCTGGATCAAGTCGTTTTCAAAATCATTCCCGATGCGACCTCAAGAATGCTTGCTATAAGATCGGGCGATATTGACATGTGCCTGAAGGTTCCGGAAAGTGATGTGGCTGCTTTGGAAGAGGAAGGTATTACTGTAAACAGGAAACTCAGCACTTTTACGGATTTCCTGCAATTTAACTGTGCCAAAGCGCCCTTTGATGATGTCAATGTAAGAAAAGCTGTTGCAAATGCTATTGACACTGAGGGGATCGTAGACAATATATTAAACAATATTGGAGTTGCAGCGAAGGGAAGACCATTTTCCCCGGCCATGATGTACAGCAGTGAAGATCTGCCGCTTTATTCCCAGGATCAAGAGAAGGCAAAATCATTATTAGCAGAGTCCGGTTGGAAGGATGAGGACGATGACGGAATTCTTGAAAAAGACGGGGAAAAGCTAACTGTCAGCTTGTTGGTCGGTCAGTTTTGGAGCGCAAGAGAGCTGAAAATAGTTCAAGCCTGCCAAGCCCAGCTTGAAGAAGTTGGATTTGATGTGGAAATAAAGCAGTTGGAATCCGCCGCACTCAGTGACCTTGAGAACTCGGGCGATTTTGACATGATCATGCGAACCGGATATTTTGTCTGGGGTCCGTATCCGCATCATGTAAAAATACATTTTTCAAAGAACTTTGCCAGCCATTATAATAATCCCAGCTATGACGAGCTTGTCATAAAGGGCGAGAGTGTTAATGATGAAGTTGAAAAACAGCAGATATATGAAGATCTCGAAAAAATGATTTTGGAGGATTTGCCGGCATTTTATATTGTCCACGA
>CAZVLC010000407.1:0-1678 GCA_964627885.1 uncultured Peptococcaceae bacterium | reverse complement strand
GACGCCTTTGTTGCCCCAATGATTTCAAATGCGACCGAGATTCGTAAGGCAAATGCTATTTTGGTGCAGGTTAAAGCGGATTTGGATCAGGAAGGAATCCCCTATGACCATAAATTGCAGGTGGGGATTATGATTGAAATCCCTGCGGCCGCTGTAATTGCTGATTTGTTGATTAAGGAAGTAGACTTTTTCAGCATTGGAACCAATGATTTGATTCAGTATACGATTGCTGTTGACCGTATGAATGAGCATATTTCTTATCTTTACGAGCCTTTACACCCGGCTGTTTTACGGTTAGTCAAGAATGTCATTGATGCTTCGCATCGTGCCGGTAAGTGGACTGGAATGTGTGGCGAAATGGCGGGAGATGTGAGCGCGGCACCGATCTTACTGGGGTTAGGCTTAGACGAATTTTCGATGAGCGCAGGATCAATACCACGGGTAAAAAAGGTAATTAGGTCGCTGACTTACCAGGAAGCCCAGGAAATTGCCCGCAAGGCTCTTGCGGCCGAAAATGCCGAAGAGATTCGCCAGTTAATTAAATAAGCTAGCTAGCGTTTTTCTTTTTAGCTAAAATGTGAAAATATTTTCATCATTGCATGAAAATATTTTCTTTATTGATAGATGTTAAACAATAACTTATGCTAAAGATGAGGTGAGAACATGGAAGCAGAAGTTTATAATCAATCAACTTTTTTGATCTTAAAAGCGGCTTATCTTTATTACTTGGAGGATAAATCGCAAAATGAGATTGCAGCTTTATTAAATATTTCTGTTCCCACTGTTTCCAGATTGATCAAAAAAGCGAAAGATGAGAAGATTGTTGAGTTCGTAATCAGGGACCCATATCTGCAATGTATAGAACTTGAACAAAAGTTAAAGAATAAATACCAACTGAAAGATGTTGTTGTTGCCCCTGTCAGCAATATCCATCAACCTGAGAATGAAGAGAGCACTGTAGCTGATAGTGCCGGGGATAATGTGAAGAAGCTGGTGGCCCTGGAAGGAGCCCGATATATTCAGCGAATTATTACCGAGCAGGATGTTTTAGGCGTAACCTGGGGGAAAACGATTTACCATTTAATCCACTATCTTAATCCTTGCCAAAAGATTAACGCGGCTTTTGTGACGATGCATGGCAGTATCTCCTTTTGTAAAAATGAACTTGATGTCCGTAATTTAGTGTCCAGGATGACGATGACTTTTGGCGGTCGTAATTACTCTCTGCTGACCGAAGGTCTGATGAGTAATAAGGAAATTACTGATTCGATCAAAAGGGAAAAAAATATCGAGCGGGTTTACTCTATGTTTGATAAAATCACGATCGCCCTAAATGGGGTAGGAGCATTATATCCCAATCTCTCTTCGTTGCTTTCCAGCCCCGACTTTTTGGCTCCGCACGAATTAGTCGAATTACAGCGCCATAATGTGGCAGGGGATATTGCTCTGCGATTTATCAATCGTGACGGGCAGGAATGTGACACTGATTTAAAGGAGCGCATTATCGCCATTGATTTAGACATTTTTCGCAAGATCAAAACTAAGGTGACGGTAGCTTCCGGGATTGAAAAGACAGAGGTAATCCATGCCGCCATTAAAGGTGGCTTAACCAACGTGCTTATTATTGATTATGCCCTTGGCAAGTCCCTGCTCAATCACTGTTAACTTTTTGGCCGGG
>CAZVLC010000406.1:0-1678 GCA_964627885.1 uncultured Peptococcaceae bacterium | reverse complement strand
CCAAGTACTTTGTAATTAACATCAGGAGCTTTGTTTGGCTTTATTTTATTTTTATTCAATATCAAATAGTCTTTGAGTTTAACCATTGGATATTTCGCACCGCTTTTTAAAACCTCCTTAATTACATTTAGCTCCTTATGTTTTAGAATAAGGTCATTGTCCAAATTGTTTACATATTCACGGGCAATGTCTGCTTCCAGCGCATTGGCAGGATTTAGTTTTAGCAAATAAGGTAATATATTTTCGGGTTTGCTATTGCTTAGTTTCTTGTAAACTTCATCGAGTGTAGTTGCCCCATTGGGTTGAATATGTTTTAATGCCTCTGTCCATTCTGCAATTTGGCTGTCGCTAATGGTGCTTTTGTAGTTGGCAAAGTTGAACGAATAGTTATGGGCTTTGTCAATACGTTTGGCAATTTCGTTTTGTATGCGGTTTTCAAGCATTTGGTCGAAAACCTTCAATTCCATTTGCTTTTCTGCTTCGGTAATTTTTTTTGCCTTTATTTTTTTGTCTAATTCTTCTGCTTTTCTAGCTTTTTCAATTTTGCCTTTGGCTTCCATATCGGCACGGGTTTCAGTGCGTATTTTCTCTTTTACACGTGGGTCAAGTGTTTTTACCCATTCGGAAGGTATGCAAAATTGGTTTTTCGTTTCCTCGGGCTTTTTACCGTGTTTTACAAATTCATGATACAACGATAAGCATTCAACAAGCTGGTTTCCTTTTTGCTCTTTGCGATTGGTCCCCATGGTGTAACCATCGTTAGTTACTTTATAAAACCAAGTCCACTCTGTTTTTCCGCCTTTTTCAAAGACAAGGATTGAAGTTTTCGGGCCTTGTCCATTTTTACTCACGAATAAGCCTTGTGGCAATGAAATCAACGCTTTTAAATGAGCTTCCTCCAACAGCATTTTGCGTAAAGCTTTTGCACTAAATTGGTCCCATGTATTAAAACCTTCTGAAACAATAACGGCACACTGTCCGCCTTTTTTCAAATGCTCAAACATGAGTTTTACAAACAAAATGGTAGTTTCCGATTCTTTGGAATATTCTCCCCAGACATCAGGATAAGCTTCCTGGTCACGTTGTGCTCCAAACGGTGGATTTGCAATAACAACAGATTTTGTTTCGTAGTCGGTAACTGGAAGGTATTTTGCTAGCGAGTCACCTTGCTCAATATTTGCAGGATTTAATCCTCTAATATAAAAGTTGATAGCCGCCATTTTACGAATCATTCCCAGATACTCAATTCCAGTAACACCGCTGCGGTAAAATTGTGTTGTTTGCTCAATGCTCGGAAATTCAATTTGGTTCTTTTCAAAATAGTTATCAAACCACTCTAATAACTCTGAATGTGCTTTTTCGCCTGGCCATTCACGTGTTATGTCAACTCGCCGCATTACAAATTCAAAAGCATCAAAGAGGAATCCGCCAGTACCGCAAGCAGGGTCAAATATTACATCTTCAAATGTTGGTTCGACTAAAGCAGTCATAAACTGCCTAATATGGTCGGGTGTTCGGAATAGCCCAACATCTTTTGTTCCGCCTGTTTCGCTTAATGCTGATTCTATAGCATCGCCCAATAGATCAGTTTTTAGCAGTCGGGCATCTTCAATATCATTGGCTACTATGTTGATTACTTCGCCAAGGTTTCCGCTATTTACATTATTTGTGAAATTTG
>CAZVLC010000405.1:0-1681 GCA_964627885.1 uncultured Peptococcaceae bacterium | reverse complement strand
TAGGCGCAGCAATATCTTCTATCGGTCGTTCAGTACCATCTTTGGAGATCAGGATTATATTAGCATATAACTCAACAGTATCTCCGGTCTCTAACACCTTGTCTATGGGGTTTTCGCATCGTTCTCCGGTGTACTCATCAATTATGCAAAATACTTCCTCCAGATGTTTTCCAAAGGCCTCTTGTTGGGTCCATCCGGTAAGTTGCTCCGCTACTTTGTTTATTAGTAAAACCTTGCCCTCTTTATCAGTGGAAATAAAACCGTCTCCAATTGACAAGAGGGTGGTCTTCAGCTGTTCTTTTTCATAAAACAGTCGGTTTTCCATTTCTTTGCGCTCGGAAATGTCGCGAATAGACTCAATAGCACCGATGGGGTTATTATTCGAGTCATAAAGCTTGGATGCTGATCCCAATAAATAGGCACCACGCCCCTCATAGGTTTTGGGCACATAGACTTCAACCATAAAGGATTCACAGTCCCGGTGGATAAAATCGTAATTATCTTTTAAACGTCCATATTCGCTATCAGGCAGCATAGCCAGATCAATTAACATGGACCGTCGTTCTCCGTAGAAAGGAATGGCATACTCGTAATCCCCTCGGCCAATCATGTATTCCTTCCCAATTCCGGTCATCTTCTCTATAGCTCGATTCCAAAACATAACCTGTCCTTCTTGGTTAACGACAAAGGTGGCATCGGGTAGGTGCTCTATGATCTGTCCCAATTGCTGATGGGCTTCCTGTAGTTTTTGTTCTGCTTTCTGGCGTTCGGTTATATCCTCCACACTGATAATGACTCCGATAATTTCACCTGAATCATCATACTTGGGATTCATTCTATAACGCAGAGATAATGATTCACTTCCTTCATAAGGATAATAGTCTTCATATATCTGCAGGTCTTTTTCGTTCAGACACGCTCTCATAGCCAGAGCCGCTCTATCAAAGGGAGGTTTAAATACATTTACTATCTTATTATGCTCTCCTTGGGGATAAGCACCAAAAATTTCTATGGCTCGAGAATTGGACTTCAAAACATTCCCTGAGGTATCAACAAATACTATGCCAATGGGAGCTTTTCTAAACAAGTTGGAAAACCAGTCTTCACTGTTCCGTAAGACCTCGTTTTCCTGCTTAATGGCAGTAATATCATGAACCAGGACGGCTATTCGACCTTTCTCATAACTGAATGCCATAATATCATACCATTGGTTATTTCCGTTATAGTACTGTTCAAAACGAATACTTTGACCTGCAGCGGCCACATCTGCATAAGTGCCGATCCAGTCAAAAGTAGATTCTTTAATTGTTGGAAATACCTCGGTTACTCTTTTGCCGATCACCTTTTCCCTGGAAACATCCAAAATTTCTTCAAAAGCTTGGTTGATATCAATAAAAATGTAGTCCACTGGTTTTCCATGACTATCTGTAACAATCTGCTGATATGCAAAAGCAACCGGAAGATTGTCCATAAGAAATTTGTAGGTATCTACAGCTTTCATGCCCTACATCTCCTCACCCCTTGATAATCATAAATTTCGCCATTATTGTAAATTTTACCTTCTTTTTCAATAATAAAGTTGTGACGGGGACAGGGTTGTTGACAACCTTTTTATATTGAGGATTTGGATTTTGCATAATTAATTTTTTCATATTATTAGCCAAGTATTTCAGTAATGTCA
>CAZVLC010000404.1:0-1681 GCA_964627885.1 uncultured Peptococcaceae bacterium | reverse complement strand
CTGCTACTGCTCCACATACTGCAGACCCTAATGCTGAATTATTAACACTATTAGGTACAAGTATTTTTCTATTTAAAACATCAGAGTAAATTTGCATTATTAAAGGGCTTTTTCTAGGTAATCCACCGGCACCTATTATATTTTCAACTGCAACACCCTCTGTTTCATACCCATCAATAATTGTCTTTGTACCAAATGCTGTTGCCTCTAATAAAGCCCTAAAGATTTCTTCTGGTTTTGTTTGAAGTTTCAGCCCCATTATTATCCCGGTCAAATCGTAGTTCATCAATACACTTCGATTGCCATTAAGCCAATCTAGTGCTACTAGTCCACTTTCACCAGGCTGTAATTCTGATGCTTTTTTATCCATATATGCCAATATAGATAAGTTATCTTCTTTTGCCTGGGTAGTATATTCTGCCGGGGCAAGGTTATCGGCATACCATTCAAATATATCCCCTACAGCGGGCTGACCTGATTGATAGGCATAAAAACCGGGAATCATTCCATCCATTATTACTGAAGATATTCCATCAATATCCCTTATGGTATTGTGAATCATCTGTTGACAGGTAGATGTTCCCATAACTATTATCATAGTGCCTGAATCCACAGTGCTAGTACCACAAGCGGCAACTTCTGAATCACCATGGCCTACAGATACTATTGTATCCGTAGTCAGACCAAGTAACCTTGCAAATTCAGGGGTCAGACTACCAGCCCTGGTACCAACAACTGCAATTTCACCTTTCATCTTATCTTCCACTACATTTTCTAAGCCTGGTTCAATATCATAAAAGAACTTTTTATCGGGATAACCCCTTTTAGGGTTCCAAAAACAATTCACACCAAGGGTTGCAGAATTTCTAATAAGATTTCCTGTCATTTTATAAACTATCCAGTCAGCTGCCTCAATAAACACATCTGTTTTCTCATAAATTTCCGGTGCTTCCCGATATATCTGCAATACCTTTGGAAAAAACCATTCAGAGGAGACATTATTGCCATATTCCCATATCCAGTCGACATTTTCCTTCGCATAGACCTCTATTTCTTCTGCATAGGGTTGGGCTCCATGATGCTTCCATAGCTTTACCCAAGCATGGGGCTTATCTCTGAATTTTTCTTTTTGACATAGCACAGTCCCATCTATATCTATGGGCATCATTGTACAATTAGTAAAACAACTGCCTATACCTATAATATCCCCTGAGGAAATTCCTGTTTTCTCTAGAAGTCTTTTACTAAGTGTAGACATGACATTAATATAGTCATCAGGGTCTTGTAAATACCATTCCTGAGGTAAAGACACATCACTATTGGGCAGCCTTTCACTTATCTCCCCATTGGGATATTCCTCCACCCCTTGGGCTACTATCTCTCCAGTTGCAATATTTACTACAATCAAACGGCAGGATAATGTACCAAAGTCATAGCCATAAACATATTTTTGACCTTCCATATACTACCTCCTTTATATTGGCAATTTTAATTTATCTTGCTAGTAGATTTAATATTCTACTGCAAAAATTAGAAAACTCCTCAAAAGTGTTCACTATTACCAACTATAATTAATTACCTTTAAATTATAGTATTGTTATTAATATATGTACTTCAACTATAACATGGGGTAAATTTCAATACAAGACCCTAGTTTATAATGAGACTTTCATGGGAGTAG
>CAZVLC010000403.1:0-1682 GCA_964627885.1 uncultured Peptococcaceae bacterium | reverse complement strand
CCCCATTATATAATAGAGTATATGGTTATTATAAGCTGTCCTTGATCATTTGGCAAAATATTTTGAAATTTTAACCAACACTTCGACAAATGTTGGTTTTTAAATCAAGAATCTCCTTGGTAATATAAAGTTTTTATTTTTACGGGGGGCTGGCCAACGTCTGCGTCAGGATTTGAACCAGCTACCAACGGATTCCCGCAACATGCGCAATCCGACTCGAATAACCGTGTGGCGCTGGGTTCGGCCGGCAATTTTATAGGCTTCCTGCATATAACGGCGAAATTCTTCGGCCGAAACACTTTTCAGGAAATAATTATCGAACGACTTGTAGCTTACCTTTCTCCAGTCAATCTCGTTTTTGTCGGCATCCGCAACGAGCTCCCATGCCGGAGTACCCGGCAAAGGAATAAAACTGCTGACATCGAAAACATCTGTTTTGAGATTTCTCATCAACGCCAAGGTTGCTTCAATATCCTCCCGGGTTTCTTCCGGAAAACCGATGATAATTGCCGTCACCGTATCCAAGCCTGCATCATGCACCATCTGACTAATCTTTTTAATCTGGTCTGCAGTGATTCTTTTATTCATGCTATCCAGAATCCTGTCTGAGCCTGATTCCGCCCCCAGATACAGACCCCTGCAATTGGCGCTTTTCATCAATTCAATCAAATCGGCGTCCAGATTATCATAGCGTGCTGTGCAGCGCCACTTGAGCGTGATATGGTTGTCAATTATGGCCTTGCAGAATGATTCCACATATTTTCGGTCATAGGTAAAGGTACCATCAGAAAAATCGACCACATCAACTTGATAATTCTGTTGCAAGTACTTTAATTCCGCAATTACGTTTTCCACACTGCGCCGCCGCACTTTGCCGGACCATAATTTCCGATCCGAACAAAATGCACAGGTGTAAGGACAGCCCCGCGAGGTAGTCAGACAGTGTACGCGGTAATGGTCATAATCGCAGCCCAGTACAGCCTCCCGGGCAACAAAAGGCAAATCGTCCAGATTGGCAATGAGCGGCGGCGGCGGGTTGTTCGTCACCTGTCCGCCCGGCTCGCGGTAATAGATCCCCGGAACCGAACGCCAGTCCGGCTTGTCCCGGTTTAACTGGGCAGCGATGCCTGCCATCGGAATCTCGCCCTCCCCGCAGACCACAAAGTCAATGTCCTGATTCTGCATGACTTCCTGGGGGCACAAAGTAGGATGGGCCGCCCCGGCGATCACCTTGATGTTGGGGTCCACCGCTTTGACAACGGCCGCTACTCTTTCCACAGAATGCCGAAATGGTGTAAGATAGGGAATTCCAACCGCCTGGGGGTGTTGCTCCCGCACAATCGCACCGATTTTCTGCCAGATGGGATGGTTGCGGTCATCCACAATGGCCCGATATTGACGCTGTCCCTGGGCGTATTGGCTTAGATTGACAGAAAACCAGCCCCAGGCACTCATAAAAGGTAGCTCCATAAGCAAGTCTCCCATCACCACGGCAGACGCAAAACCTTCTCTGCGCAAATACGCGGCCAGACTTGTCAAGCCAATGTTATAGCCTACATCAGTGGGGATACCCTTTAAACTGCAATAGGGAGGATCAATGAATAATATATCCATGAGCATAAATTCCAATCATAATCTATTAGACGGCCTCATTATAGGCGATTGTCCTGCCAACTGTCAAG
>CAZVLC010000402.1:0-1708 GCA_964627885.1 uncultured Peptococcaceae bacterium | reverse complement strand
GGGTAATGTTATTAGGGCAAATTGCTTATTATCATACCCAGAGTGTTATGGCGGCCATTTTGACTTGCGTAATTGTAATGGTAATTGTAATTCTTTTGGCCGATAGAACGCGCAATTTGTTTTACGACTACTTTCAGATTCCTGGGGTTAGTCTTCCGCATGTTTTTACACAGTTTGCCGGTCTGATTGCCTATCCGATCAACTGGTTATTAGATCGTATTCCGGTTGTCAACAAAATAAACTGGAGCCCCGGCAATTTACAAAAGAAATTCGGGATTATGGGCGAACCTTTGATGATCGGGTTAGTGGTTGGCGCGGTATTATCGATTATCGCGAAAATGAACTATCAAACAGTTTTAGCAACCTCCATGAGCTTAGCCGCTTCCATGGTGTTATTGCCCAGAATGGTTTCGATTTTAATGGAAGGACTTGTGCCGATTGCCGATGCCGCTAATGAATTTATGCAGAAAAGATTCGAAGGACGTGAGGTTTATATCGGAATGGATTCCGCGATTGTGCTGGGTGAAACGGCGAATCTGACTACAGCAGTATTGCTTATTCCTATCGCGATAGTTTTGGCGATTATCTTACCGGGTAATAAAACTTTACCGCTAGCGGATCTCCCGGCCATGGGTTATATGACGATTGTTTCCGTGGCTTTATGCAGAGGGAATATCTTTAGAACGTTAATAATTGGTACGGTTACACTTTGTGCTGTTCTTTGGACCGCAACGTCGATGGCACCTGCGGTTACCGTCTTAGCGAGAGAAGTTGGTTTTGCGATTCCGGAAGGAACGAATATCATTACCAGTTTCGTCACCGGTATGTATTGGTTTGGATATCTGCTTGAAGAAGGAATTTCCAAGCTGTTCATGTTGTTCTAGGACAAAAACAGACAAAAATAATAAGGGGTGAGCAAGGTGGCTAAAAGGCTTACGATTTTGTGTGCCTGTGGTAGTTCGATTGCGACATCGACGATGGTGGCTGCTAAATTAGAGGATTTGCTGAAAAAAAACAATCTGGAGGCCACGATCAAAAAAACGACTTATGGTGAGCTTGAGAAAGATGTTAAACAACTAAAGCCTGATTTAATCCTCTCGAGTACCAATTTAAAAACGGATTTCGGAGTACCCTGTTTAATGGCCTTGTCCTATCTGACAGGGGTCGGCAAAGCAAAATTGGACAGCGAAATATTGGCGATTTTAAAAGAAATAGAATAGACACGCTACCGGAAAGGAAGGATGATAATGATTGCAGCTGTATTACACGCTCCAAATGATTTAAGAATCGAAGAAGTAAAAAAGCCCGAATGCGGGAATGATGAATTGCTAATTCGGGTGAAAGCAGTAGGACTATGCGGGTCTGATATCCGGACGATTTTTAATGGCCATAAAAGGATTACCTATCCCCAAATTTTAGGGCATGAGATTACCGGGGAAATTGTGCAGGTAGGCCCGAATATCAAGAAGTATCAGGAAGGACAAAGAATCTATGTTTCGCCGACCGTACCCTGTATGGATTGTGCTGCCTGTAAAAACGGTTGGTATTGTCAATGCGAGAATCTGATTGTTCCGGGGACAACAATTCCGGGGGGCTTTGCGGAATACATGGTCATAACCAGGGATATTATTGAAAGAGGACAAATTATTCCGATCCCGGAAAAAATGACTTATGAAAATGCCGTAATGACCGAACCGTTATCTTCTGT
>CAZVLC010000401.1:0-1709 GCA_964627885.1 uncultured Peptococcaceae bacterium | reverse complement strand
ATCTACGGAATGATGGAATTGGAAAGAGGTGGGGTTAGAGGTATTATTATGGATACTGTTTTAGCCGCGACGAAAAGAGCCGGAGAGCTCCAGTAATATTTGTAAGAATATTTTACGAGGGGGTTGAAAAGATTGTTAACGCCATTGGATATTCATAACAAAGAGTTTAGAAAAAGCATGCGGGGATATAGTATCGATGAGGTGGATGAGTTTCTTGATGAGATCATTAGGGATTTTGAGTCGTTATACAAGGAAAATTTAGATTTAAAGGATAAAATGCAAAAGCAGGAAGAAAATATTAATCAATATAAAGAAATTGAGCAAGCATTGCAGAATACTTTGGTTTTAGCCGAAAAGATAGCTGATGAGGTTAAACATAATGCCCAAAAAGAGGCCGAATTACAGATTTGGGAGGCGCGGAAAAAGGGCGAACAGATTATTGCAAAAGCCGAAGACGAAATCACCGATTGTATCAGAAAAGTGGAAAAATTGCGTGGTCTCGAACAACAAATGTTCGTGAAGATCAGAAGTTTCTTAATGACCCAAATTGATCTGGTAGATACTTATGATATAGAAGAAGATGTGCAAAGAAAAATTCAAGAAGAGGTCGAAAAAGAGTTTAAAAATCGAGCAGAGCAGGCACCTGCCGAATTAGCCCTAAATGGTGAGAATGACGAAAATGGCGGATTTGTTTTGGCGGAAGGTGCTGATAATATCGCCGCCACTGAAGATACTATAATTGAAGCCCAAAAAAGCGAAGTAAAAAAAGTGATGCAAAACCGGCGAAACAAAAACAGGCCAAGTAATATTGTCGCGGAGGAAGGTTCCCGAATAATGGCATGGCAACCGAAAGAAACACCAAAGGGGATCCAGTTTAAAATTAAGGTACAACCACGGTCGAGTAAAAATGAGATCAGCGGGGTTCAAGGCGATGCTTTAAAGGTAAAGCTCATGGCTCCGCCGGTGGACGGCGAGGCCAATGAAGCTTGCATCCGTTTTTTGAGTGATTATTTTCGAATTTCGCGTAAACAGATTAAAATCGTTAGTGGTTTCACTAGTCAGCATAAAATAATTGAAATTGAGGCGATAACGGAAGAAGAGATACTGAATTGTCTGAGCGGAATCATATAGAACGCCGATGAAGTTCGATTTGACAATAGCCGTTTCTATGTCATATACTAATATTCAAAAGCGTGATATGTGTAAAGGCAATGAAAGAGACGTATGCTGATTGGTTACTGAAAGCGAGTCCGTGAAATGGTGAAAGGCGGATAGGGAAAGTCAGGATAGGATCACTCTTGAGCAGTAAGACCGAAAGAACGTCATCCGGAGTTTTATGCTGAGCCGGAAGCCGGAGAAAGTAGGTTTTACCGGGTTACTTCCGTTAAAGGTTTGTCGAGCGGCGGCAGGGAAAATGCTTTGTATGTTTTATCCTGCTGTCAACAGGGTGGTACCACGGGTAATGACTCTCGTCCCTTTTTTTGGGAGGAGAGTTTTTTGTTATTAAATACTGGGTATTTGGTTAATCCTAAAATAATATTGAGGTGAAGTGAAGTGGCGAAAGAGAACAAAGAAAGCAAAGAAAACAAATACAATGCGACCTTGAATCTGCCCCAAACAGAATTTCCGATGCGCGGTAATTTACCGCAAAAAGAACCGGAGATCCTGGAGAAATGGGAAAAAATGGACCTGTATAAAGCGGTGCAGGG
>CAZVLC010000400.1:0-1716 GCA_964627885.1 uncultured Peptococcaceae bacterium | reverse complement strand
TTCCACCCGGTCCAGGACATCGAAAAGCTCATCCATTTCCGTGATTTCATAAACCCGGCAAAAAACCTGCAATGCAAAAGGATTCCAAACCGATTCAGGGTCGATCAGCTGATGGCTGACCTGTTTGATATCTATGATGGACCAATAGCCTTGTGGATCTCTTTTTAACGCAATCTTGTATTCACTCTTGTAAACTTCCCGCTCTTGAAGAATGACCGAAAAAGCACGTAGGTGAGCATGCTCACCGGATGCCCTGGCTTCTTCGACTTGTCCTTCCATGATAAAAGCGCCGGGATTTATGGCTTCTTTAAATTGATAGAATAGTTTTCCGGAAATCAGCTGCGTATCCAGAATCGACAGCAGATAATTATAATCCTTGTAGCGCAAAGCATGAAAAAGACTGTTGCCAAGTTGACGGGGAGCCAAGCGGGCCGAAATCCTTTTGTTCAAATTTTGGACCTGGTCCGCTGTCAACTCCAGCGGTTCGTCCAAATAACGCTGGTAAATAAACTTGCCCAAAGCAGGACGGCTCATATAGCGAACATTTAATTTGTAGGCCTCGGCTATCAAATAACAGGCTTCCGAATAATCAATTTCAGTTATGTCGGCCATCAATCCATGATCCTTTTCATACTGCGATTGGGCGATATCCTCGACCACAAACAGGCTGTAGATCCCGTCCGGATTGAAAGTCAGGAAAAAGCATTCCACGTATAGGTTTCCCTGATCCTTGTACCAGGCTACATCCAAACTGATACGCCCGGTATGACGGCTACAGCTTACATAGGCTTTATAGAATGAATAGTCAAAGGTTGCTTCATCCGCGGTTTTAATTCCGGCCAGCCGGTATTTGTTTAAGATGCGCTGGCAGAGAACCCCATATTCCAAACCGTATTCTTCATTTATCAATTGGAAATAGCTGGCCATCTGCGGGCTGTACAAGCTTCCCAAACCTTCCAGGAAATTTTCCCGTAAATCCAGTGGGTTTTCTTCAAATATTTCCAACAACAGGAGTTTGCCCCAGTTGCTGTCGATATAATTGTTTATTTCTTCGGCTCTTTGCTGCAACACTTGTTTAGTATAATAGCCGTTGTTGTTTTTCATGCTTTTCCCCTAATCTATTAATAATCTTAATCCATATGTAATGTACCATTTTGGCGAGGGGATAGCAAATCTTGCACTTTGATTGATTTTGGGCAGATTGCCGTAAAAAATAGAAATCGGGTAGAATATACGCATAATAAAAAAACTATTATGAGGTGAGAGAAATGTTATGGGAAATGCCCGGTTCTGATAATACCCGAGAAACGCTGCAATTGGCAGTCAAACGAAGCAACGAGTTAAGCATCACTCATTTCGTCGTGGCTTCCTGCAGCGGCGCAACAGCCCGGGAGTTGTATGCGCTGGTTCAGGAAAAAAAGATGGTCTGTGTAAGTCATGTGGTCGGCTTTGCGGAACCAGGTGTGGATGAAATGTTGCCCGAAAACCGCGCATTTTTTAATGCCCACGGCGTTCCGGTGCTGACTACCGCACATCTTCTGGCCGGTATTGACCGGGCCTTGCGCTATCAGTTTAAAGGAGTCTATCCAGCCGAAATCGTGGCTTCAACGCTGAGAATGTTTGGCCAGGGGATTAAAGTTGCCGTGGAAACCAGCTGTATGGCACTGGATGCAGGGATGATTCCTTACGGGCAGGATGTGATCGCAATCGGGGGAA
>CAZVLC010000399.1:0-1716 GCA_964627885.1 uncultured Peptococcaceae bacterium | reverse complement strand
GATTCATATAGAGATATCTATCCAATCCCTTACAGGGTGATGAATACCAACACCAATCTGATTCAGAATCCGGGTTATTAGTATTATTAACTATTAGTAATTGTATGAGTATTTTAGTTATTGGCAGTTCCAATACAGATCTTGTCGCTCACACCAATGTTACTCCAAAACCGGGTGAGACAGTCCTTGGTGCTGAGTTTTATGTAAATGCCGGAGGAAAAGGAGCCAATCAGGCAGTTGGTGCTGCACGATTAGGGGCAGATGTGACCTTTTGTTGCATGACCGGAGAAGATGACTATGGCAGGGCCGCAAGTGTTTTGTTAGATAATGAAGGAATTGATACAACCTATATTTTTTCCACGCCCGACAGTCCTTCAGGTGTTGCTATTATCATAGTCGATTCCAAAGGAGAGAACAGCATTGTGGTTGCATCTGGAGCGAATCTTAAAATAACACCGGATGATATTAATAAAATTGAAAATTTTAAAGATTTCGACATAGTTCTCACCCAATTGGAGATACCTGTGGATACAGTTGAACATATTGGTTATCTGTGTAAGAAATATGGAGTTAAGTTTGTTTTAAATCCTGCTCCTGCGCAGAAACTTTCCCCGGAACTGATGTCATGCGTAGATATTATTACGCCTAATGAAACGGAGGCTGAACTTATTACGGGTATAAGGATTGTAAGTGAAGAATCAGCAGTCAAAGCAGCAAAAGCAATGTGTGGTATGGGAATCAAAACAGTTATTATTACACTAGGAAGTAAGGGCGCATTGGTTTACGAAAATGATAAATGGGAAATCATTCCGGCATTCAAAGTAAAAGCAGTTGATACAACTGCTGCCGGAGATATTTTTAACGGGGCCCTCTGTGTCGGAATGTCCGAAGGAAAAACTATTTACGAAGCTGTAAGATTTGCTCAGGCTGCTTCTTCGATTGCTGTAACGAGAAAAGGAGCACAGACTTCAGCTCCCGGAAGGGAAGAAGTCGAAGCTATTTATAACAATTTTGTTGACGTTCCAAAATAAAAAAAGTTATACACACAAAGATCCTTGCAAAATGAGAATCTAATGGATAATTTTGGGAAATAAGATGTAATAATGTCAACGAATACTAATTCATCAACAAAATTAATCGTCTAAATTATATGAAAAATCGTAATATTAATTTTTGCCTTCTTGGACTTGGCGTGCTTATGATTGCATGTCAGAATTACCCCACAATACCAGTGGAAAAGATCATTACCAGGGAAGTTCTAATGGACAAGATAAAGGGAGGTTGGGCTGGTCAGGCAATAGGTTGTACATTTGGCGGCCCTACTGAGTTCCGTTATGCCGGTACTATGATTAATCCCTACATAAATATTGAATGGCCGGAACATTATATGAAGAGTTATTATGATAATTCACCGGGCCTTTATGATGATATTTATATGGATTTGACTTTTGTTGATGTTTTTGAGAAAAAAGGACTTGATGCCCCGATAGAGGATTTTGCCATCGCATTTTCAAGTGCAGATTATCCCTTATGGCATGCAAATCAACAAGCACGTTATAACATCAAACAGGGAATAATGCCGCCAAATTGCGGCTATTGGGAAAACAATCCGCATGCAGACGATATTGATTTCCAAATTGAAGCAGATTATGCCGGAATCATGTCACCGGGAATGCCCAATGCGGCTTCTTATTATGCTGATGACATCGGACACCT
>CAZVLC010000398.1:0-1716 GCA_964627885.1 uncultured Peptococcaceae bacterium | reverse complement strand
CTAATGCAAACTACGAGCCCATCCTATATTCTTTTATCTTCCCTTGATGTGGCCAGAAAACAAATGGCCTTGCATGGGGAAAAGTTGATTGAACAAACCATCGAAATAGCGAGATGGATTCGTTCCGCATTAGGGGAAATTCCAGGGCTAAATATTTTAGGAGAAGAAATTTTGAATAACCCCGGCTGTTACAGCTTTGACCCAACTAAAATCACTGTTAATGTGCAACAATTAGGTATTTCAGGATTCGAAATGGGAAAAATACTCCGATCACAATATAAAATTCAGGTGGAATTATCTGATCTGTATAATGTCCTCTTTTTAATTTCCATCGGTGATACTTGGGAACGGGCTTCTTACTTGATAAAAAGTATCAAAAATGTGACGGCCCAAATTCCCCTAAAAAAAATTATTAAATTTTGTCCTCCCCTACCCAAATTACCCAGAATGCTAGCCACACCAAGAGAAGCCTTTTATAGTCGTACTAAAGCAATCCCTCTTGAAAAAGCAGTGAATGAAATCAGTGCAGAGGCTATAATGGCATATCCTCCCGGCATTCCGTTAATTTGCCCAGGCGAAGCAATAACCCAGGAAATTATTGATTATCTTAATATTTTGAAGCTTGAGAATGCCGATTTACAAGGTGCAGAAGACCCCCTGCTCTATAAAATCAAAGTAGTAAGCAATCCTGTTATCCAAAAAAACAAAGCCAAGTATACTTTTTCATCCATATAATTATTATTTACCCGCAGTTAATTCCCCTTTTTCTGATGTATGAAATCGAATAGATTGTAGTTCTACAATACACCCGGTTAACCAGGCCCCTCCGGCGGCAAATCCGGCGATAACATCACTTGGATAATGAACACCTAAATAAATGCGGCTCACCCCAATAGCCAGAACTAAAAAGATTAAAGCACCAGTCCAAACATATTTCCACTTCTCGGTACTTGTATTAACCCATAAGAAATAAATCAACAGCCCATAAAAAGCGAAAGAAACCATCGCATGCCCGCTCGGAAAGCTATATCCGGAAACATCGATCAGCCGGGCAATCTCCGGTGGTCTGTTCCGTTGAAAAATCCACTTTAATAATTCATTCATCAGCCAACTTCCCGCTAACGCTACAATGACCATTTTTGCCGCATCAGCGTATTGGGAGGATTTGGAAAAATAAAAAACAATAATGACAGCCAGAAAAATCAAGGTGGCAGCAGAACCCATAAACGTGACTACTTTCATGACCTCAGTCATTACCGGATTATTCAGCAGGCTAATATATCCCGTTATTACCTGATCAAAGGCTAATAATTTATGGTCAAGTAACTCCATGAAAAGCGTTATAAATAAAAAAAAGGAGCTCAGAATTAGGGCCAACCCGGCCAGCCAGTATTCTCCACCGACAACTCGTGCCGTGGTAATTCTTTTTGTTTGATTCACAGGCAGACTCCCCCCTCTTTCCCTTTAATAGCATACTTTATTTTGTTTAAAGAAACAAGGGGAAGTGCCTTCCATAAAGGATCACCTTTATGCATGCATCTGATTTGGCATCAAAAATTTCATCGCCGTATTTCCCTTTTAGCTACTAAATAATTCATGCCAATGCTTGTGAACTGTCTACTCACACAAAAACCGCTAGTTAATGAGAACCCTTCCCATGAACTGGCGGTTTTTTATACTTTTTTAGCCCTTCTTTTTTGTGATATGCTACCCTCT
>CAZVLC010000397.1:0-1720 GCA_964627885.1 uncultured Peptococcaceae bacterium | reverse complement strand
CTCCTCAATTTTGCTAACGACGGCCCGGCGCAACGTATTTAGCTCGCTTAAAGGGACCATCAAACCCGGGGCTAGTTGCAAGGTCAATTCGCCCAAACAAAAAATTGTATCTCCTAACCGCTCGATTTGCCTTTCGATATCGTCGTGTGTAAGCGCATGTTTTTGGGCCTTTTCCACGACAAACTGCCCTTTAACATATGCAAAATTACCTTGCCTGTCGCGTGCCTCCACCACAACGGGCTGCCCCTCCGCAACAATGAGATTAAAATCCAGAGGCTCTTTCTTTTCATTACGGACAGAAATATAAGTGGACGTTGCTTTTTCCATTAAGGCATAATCCAACGTCTTAAAAACACGATCCCCTATGCTTGGCCGCCCCCCTTCGACAGGAAAGGTAACCTCGCCCTCTTCGGCCCGTGAGATAGAAGTATTCCCTTTCTTAAGGCTCTTAATCTCTCCCGCTAATCTTCCACCCTTAGTCACCCAAATCACATAACCGTCACCGACCGCTAAGGGCTCCTCCAGGTGTATGGTAACATTACCGGTGCGTGGATCGAAACGGACGACCCGGCCCAACTTAATACCCCTGTTGTTCGGACGTTGATAACTCATTAAATGCGGTCCGGGCTTCTCCATGAAATAGCCTGTCGTAAACTCTCTGTTAAAGATCTGGGCTAATTCTTTTTCTGCTTCTGCCGTAACCTTAAATTTGGCCGGATCAGCATAAAACACATCCATAAACTGACGATAATTCCGGATCACCGTAGCTACATACTCCGATCGCTTCATTCTTCCTTCGATCTTAATGGAAGACACGTTGGCTTGGGCTAAGAGAGGAAGACTTTCGATCATCTTCAAATCCCGCGGAGACAAAAGATACTCTCCCTCCGCTTTGATTTCTTTCCCGTCCGCATCAACCAACGTATAAGCGAGACGGCAAGGCTGCGCACATCTGCCCCTGTTGCCGCTGCGCCCCCCGATCATGCTGCTCATCAGGCATTGTCCGGAATAACAGACACATAAAGCGCCGTGCGCAAAAACCTCCAAAGGCAAAGTAACCTTTTCCCCGATCCGGGTAATATTCTCTAACGATACTTCTCTTGCTAAAATTGCTCTGGCAAAATCGCGTTCTTGCAAAAACCGCACTCCGGGACTATTATGAATGGTCATCTGGGTACTGGCATGAAGCTCCATCTCCGGAAAAACTGTTCGAATTAACTCGACCGCTCCTAAATCTTGCAGAATAAGCGCATCGACCTGACTATGATATAACTCATAAACAAAATCAGCTAAAGCGGGTAACTCCGCATTAGCCAATAACGTATTCACCGTGACATAAACCCGCACCCCGCGTAAATGAGCATAGCGCACCTTTTCTTTAATTTCATCTTTCGAAAAGTTATCAGCAAACTGCCGCGCATTAAATAACTTACCTCCGAAATATACTGCATCCGCTCCATTTTGCACCGCAGCCCGTAAGGCCTCACTACTGCCCACCGGAGCCAGAAGTTCCATTTTTGTTTTAGCCATCCGCCTTTTTCCTCCCGCCATGTCCACAACTAATATCCACCACTAATTATCCTAGGAAAAACCTCTTCTGTCAAAGCAATCTATTATTAACTTCCTTTTGGGGCTAATTTTTCACTGCTGTTCCTTGCCTTGACAGAAACGAAAGCAAGATGAATAAAAACCCAGGAAGAAGTAAGAAAGCAAACTCAAG
>CAZVLC010000396.1:0-1730 GCA_964627885.1 uncultured Peptococcaceae bacterium | reverse complement strand
ACCGATTTTCCTTAACCTTTTTGATAATCGCCTTAGCTGTAAGCCTACTAGCCTTGCAATTTGCCTTTTCAGAATTCCGCAAAAGAGACTTAACCGCTGTGTAAAGTCTTACATGACGATTTAATCTGCCCATTCTCGAAAGCATCACCTTTCTGGAGTAGGCAGATTTATTATATTCCCATGTTACTTTTCCTGCGAATATAATGGTACAATACGCTATATAATGGGTACTTTTACCAGATTTTCATAAATTTAACGCTATAACCAAAAATTTCCATTGTCAAAATAAACATATTTTATGCCATAAATCACTCTAATTTGTGATGCTTCTATGTGCTAATTGTTATCATTATCAGCGAATCGTAATATTTTTCTGTAATTAATGCAAAATATCTTGTATTCGAGTGGGAAATTGTATATAATGGGATTATTTGGTGGAATAGGAGATGATGCATCTGATTCTAACCATTTTGATAGCCGTCCTACTCGCCAAATGGAGAAAGTATGATCTAAAACCGATCTTTAAGTCTTGGACAATTTATCCTGTCCTTTTGGTTCAAGGTGTCATTTTGATTTTTCAAGCAAGCATTTTTATGGGTTCTCATATTTTCATCCCCTTTGCACCTTACGTGACCAGAATGGTGATCTTATCGTTTCTCCCCTCGATCTTGGCTTATCAGCTGTATCTCCCAGCGGTTTTAGGCTCCTTTGCTGTCTTGGGAGGCACTTTGCTTAATAAATTCGTCATAGCACAGAATAACGGGCGCATGCCAGTCTTCCCCACGTTATCGTATTGGACCGGGTATGCTACCCCAAGCTCTTTTGCTTACGACGACGGGATTCACGTTTTAGGAAGTGCCGCAACCCAGTGGAAATGGCTAACCGATTATATTGATGTTGGCTACAGCGTGCTCAGTCCAGGGGATGTATTAATTCACGCGTTCAGTGTAATTTTACTTTATGCAACCATTAAGGCAGCCAACCAAAAACATAACGAAACCAATAAAAGGATGATGTGAACATGGAGGGTATATCCATTAGTTTAACCCAATTGCTTATAAAAGGCGTGCCGGAAGGCTTATTAATGACTCTGGCTTTTCATTTGTTTACGAATACAAAGATTGATAAGACAAAGTTTTTTACGCTCGCCTTCACAAACATCCTAATAACGTATTTAATCCGATTTCTTCCAATTACACGGGGTGTCAATACGATTTTATCTCTGTTAGCACTGATTGTTTTGTTTCAAATCACGTATCGTTCCCAATTAAATGTTGTCGTGCGGTCTATCGTAACAGCTGTAGCAGTTATGACCATGATCATTATTGCAGAAACCTTGAATTTTCTTATGTTATTTGCTTGGTTTGGAGCAGAGCAAGCGGAGGATATTTTGAACAATGGCTCCGAGTTTCTAAAAAATGCTGTCGCGATACCATCCACCTTCCTGTTGATAATAATGATTTTCTCCTCTTATTGGTTCATGAAAAAATTTGAGAATAGGAAGTCCGCTCATGCAACGACTAAGCAAAAAAATAGCCGCTGATATTTCTCAAAGTCTAGACAAAACCAAAAATGAAGAGGAAGTCATCGCATATGGGCTTCTAGGTATTTTTCAGCTGATTTCAAATATTGGATTGACCTTGCTGTTCGGTTGGCTCTTCGGTCTCCCGTTTCAAGCTTTATTGCTCAGTGTTTCGGTCAGCATGTTACGCCGATTCTCAGGTGGAGCC
>CAZVLC010000395.1:0-1731 GCA_964627885.1 uncultured Peptococcaceae bacterium | reverse complement strand
ACTATAGATGAAATGCTTACTATAATAGAGAAATATAAAAAGTAAAAATCTTGAGTAGGCCAATACCCTACGGATAGGAAAAAAGGAGATCTGTTTCATGGAAAAGACAAATGGGGTGAGTAGTTTTCTTAAAAGGAAAAACATTGAATTTTCTTTAAAACGTTATGGGATTGATGCACTTGGCGCAATGGCTTTAGGACTTTTTTCTTCATTAATAGTTGGCCTTATTTTAGAAGTATTAGGAAAAAACATGGGAATCGGCTTTTTGGTTGATTTTGGGAATCAGGCTAAGGCCATGATGGGACCGGCCATTGGTGTAGCTGTGGCCTATGGCTTACAAGCACCTCCCTTGGTACTCTTTGCCTCAACCATTACCGGTATGGCGGGGGCAACTTTGGGTGGCCCGGCAGGGTGTTTTGTGGCGGCGGTAATCGGGGCGGAATGTGGAAAATTGATTTCCAAAGAAACCAAAATAGATATAATTATAACTCCCGTTGTAACAATTATCGCCGGTGTAGGCACCGGCGTTCTAATTGGACCAGGGATAAATTTTCTTTTAAAAGCTTTAGGAGATTTCATTATCTTAGCCACGGAATTAAGGCCCATTCCGATGGGAATTCTTGTTTCTGTAGTGATGGGTTTAGCCCTGACTGCACCCATTTCCAGTGCGGCCCTGGCGATTATGTTGGGACTAACCGGACTAGCCGGTGGTGCTTCTTGCGTTGGTTGTTGTGCACAAATGGTTGGTTTTGCCGTAGCTAGTTTCCGAGAAAATGGTTGGGGTGGTATCGTGTCGCAAGGGATCGGTACGTCAATGCTCCAAATTCCCAATATCGTGAAGAATCCTTTGATACTGATTCCACCAACACTTACCTCGGCGATTTTAGGGCCGTTATCAACCACAATTTTCAAGATGGAAACTGTACCGGCAGGAGCAGGGATGGGGACCAGCGGGCTTGTTGGTCAATTTGGCACGGTTGAAGCGATGGGAGCTACCAGTGGCGTACTGCTGATGATTATTCTCATGCATGTTATTTTACCGATTATTATTACTTTGCCGATTTCCGAATATATGCGGAAAAAAGGGTGGATTAAATTCGGCGATATGAAATTAGATGCTTAAGTCATAAGCTGAAGCTAGAGTTAATATTGGGTAAAGTACTTGCCAAAATAATTACTACGGATTATTTTATCACCGATTTCTAAAAGGCCTTTCACGGCCTTATTTTTTTCATCTTCACTAGCAAAGGTTCCCACCACATCACCATAAGAGAGAATGGAATAATTCTTGGACGTCTTTAAAAGATTGCGGCCCATGGCCGTATATGCAATTTCTTTATCATCTATGCCCATAAGATAAGCAATAGTGGGGAGAAGATCAATTTGCCCGCCAACGGTTTTAATTTCTTGACCGGTCATCCCTTTGCAATAAACTAATACCGGGATGCGGTTGTATTCCTGTGGTTCCCACCAACCTTCGGGCAGGGTCATAGCCTGCGCTTCTTCTTTGTAAAATTTGTTCATTCCGCCATGGTCTCCATAGATGACCACAACAGTATTATCAAGCAAGCCGTTTTCCTCCAGTTTTGTTAAAAAGAAACCGATTTGTTGATCAGTATAATACAGGCTTTGAAAATAGCCGCCTAATTTCGTTTTATCCAGTTCAGTATTTAGTTCCAATTCGCACAATTGTGCGGGTAAATTAAAGGGACCATGGTTTGTCATTGTTAC
>CAZVLC010000394.1:0-1734 GCA_964627885.1 uncultured Peptococcaceae bacterium | reverse complement strand
AAGTACAAGCTATGAAAAACAGGAAATACACCTCTTAGGATATAATATTGATAGGACAAGTCGTCGATTAATTGCTGTCCTTACACAACTGCAAGCGGCCCGAAAAAATCGCATCACTCAAATGGTCGTAAAATTAGCTGAAGCAGGAATTGACATAAACCTCGAGGATGTCCAAAAAAAATTTGCCGGAAAAAGTTTAGGCAGGCCGCATATTGCGATAGTCTTAAAA
Source organism: uncultured Peptococcaceae bacterium (assembly GCA_964627885.1). Lineage (GTDB taxonomy): Bacteria > Bacillota > Peptococcia > DRI-13 > DTU073 > UBA3937. The sequence continues at coordinate 1,505 of CAZVLC010000394.1, read as the reverse complement.
GAACGAGGCATCGTAAGCTCAATTGATGAGGGAATCAAAAATTATTTATCTCCCGGTTGCCCAGCCTATATTCCGCGACTTCGCCTTACGCCTTTTGAGGCAATTGACCTAATTAAAGAAGCCCATGGTTTTCCGGTGTTGGCTCATCCCGGACTGGAATGTCCCACAGAACTAATTCCGGCTTTAATCAACCATGGTTTACACGGTATCGAAGTTTTTCATCCCAAGCATTCAACCGAACAAAAAGCTTTCTATTTAAAATTGGCCGCTTCATATCATCTTCTGGTTACAGGCGGCTCCGATTTTCATGGACATGAGGCAAAGGATATTGCCAATTTTGGAACCATGCAGGTTCCCTTAGCCAGTGTAAAAAAATTAAAAAGTCTGGACTCCAGTAACGATTATTAATTAGAATAGGGATGGGAAGAATAGAGAAAAACTCTCTGAATATAAATATGAAAATAAGAACTAGCAAAAAAGGCTAAGATCTGTTAGAAAGAGATGAGGTGGCTGGTTTGTCTTGTTCATACGATTATAGTTATTACCAAAGAAGAGTGAGAGAGTTGGAAAATCAAGTAAATCAGCTGAGAGTTAGCAGAAGAGTATTAATGAATCTCATCGAAAAAATAGAAAATGATAAAAGAGAGATTCAAGTGCAATTGGAAAAAGAAAAACAAAAGCTCAAGCATAATAATCAACGCTATGCAAAATGGCTAATGGAAAATAATTCGCGTTACATGGAACTTAAACACTATCTACAAAAAACGACGAATAATATTACAAGGGAGGACTAAGTTTTGGCGAAAATAATCTTAATATCCGGAGCAGCGCGTAGCGGAAAAAGCTCTTTTGCCGAAGAATTGGCCCTAAAGATGGACAGCCCTGTGGCCTATCTTGCCACTGCCCAAGCTTTAGATGAGGAAATGACTGCTCGGATTGCCCAGCATCGTAAGCGACGCTTTGAGACGGATTTTCATACCTTTGAAGAACCACTATTGCCCTCGGATGTCTTATTAAAACACCATCACCGATACCATACTTGGTTACTGGATTGTCTTACCCTCTATATTTCAAATTTTCTTCTTGCTCAGGTAGATCAGACGAATATTACTACTCAGTTAATTTCCGGCGATATTGAGGATGCTTTAAATGAGCAGATCAAACAATTAATCGATACTTTAGCGGGGCTGGACATAAATTTTTTGGTTGTCACCAACGAAGTAGGCTGGGGACTGGTACCACCTGACCCTGTAAGCAGAGCATATCGTGATCTAGTGGGAAGAGTAAATCAGCAATTTGCTAAGGTTGCCGATGAAGTATATTTACTTTCCATGGGGATACCCCTTAAATTAAAATAGGGTTAAATATGTATCAAAACGGAAGGTGGATAATTTTGCATGGTTTAAGATTGGCGATAAATTTTTTAACGCGCTTGAAAATAGGCTCACCTGTTTTAAGCAATCCCCAAGGATTTAGTCTGGCAACATACTATTTCCCTTTAGTGG
>CAZVLC010000393.1:0-1737 GCA_964627885.1 uncultured Peptococcaceae bacterium | reverse complement strand
CTTCCTTGCGAGCATCTAATTCAAAGTTTTGTTTTTCCTTAATTTTACTTAAAAGAACTTCATTTGCTGAAGTGTTGAAAACAAATTTTTTGGAATCATATAATGCTCGTTCAAAGGTTGGACTAGTAATAGTGTATTTTTGGCTAGGCAAACCTGCTAGCATATTTATTGAATCTTTCAAGCTAACATCATTGCTTTCTATTGATCTAAAATCAAATTCATATTTTGATTTATCTGATTTGTTTTCAGCTAAAAGAATCATTGTCTGAATATCGGCACTTGAAAAAACCTTTGTATTTCCAAAATCGATAAGTTGAATGATTTGACAGTCGTTTGTTATTTTATCTCTTAATTTTGATGCTCCTGAATTTGTTACCCAATTATTGGTTGCAATGAAAGTCAGGTTACCTTCTTCAGACAAATAATCGAATAAATGGCAAGCAAAATAGTACCATATATCCATCTTGCCCTGATAATATTTTTTACCTCTGATACCGTCAAATGCTGCCTTATTGGTGTATTCTTTGATATAAGGTGGATTCCCAATCACCACATCAAATTTTTCTATTCCAAACATCCATTTCGGGTCAAACCAATCTGATTTTTCGTGACCAAAAGGATTCCAGGTGCTGAGTTGGTATGCACGGCTTGCTTTGTCAGAAAATAAACTCAGTTGGTCGTTAAACATTTTTTGCTGCACCTTTAAAAACTGCTTTTTGATGCATTGCTTTTGCTTGCCGTAGCTTTGAATGTAGTCGTTTCTGAGTTCCTCCAATTCCTGCATTTCTTCCCAGTTGTCAAACAAGCCCCGTTGCCCGTTTTCTTCGGGGAGTTTAATTAAAGTATCAGCCGTAACAAATTTGAATTCCAAATTCGGTAGAGGTTCAATGCCTCGGTTGGGTTTGTTTTCGTCAATGTTTTCATCTACCACCAGAGAAAGGAAACAACGCAATTTGGATATTTCGGCAGCCACAGGCTGTATATCCACCCCGAAAAGGGAATTTTGTATAACCCCAATTTTTCGGGCATATTCCACTCCCGAGGATTCTAATTTTTCTTTAAGTTGTTTACGCACAATAGCATTAGAAACACGAGCGACTTGTCTTTTTTTCCACCACTCAGCATCAGGATCAAGCTTTTGTAAGGCTTGCACAATCTTTTGCAAAACCCCCATAGGAAAAGCACCTGAACCACAAGCAGGGTCAAGGATTTTTACTTTGTCAAGCGCATCTAAAATGGCTTCTGTTTCAGCTATGGAAAAATCAAAGTCCTGCTTGTCCATCATTTTAAAGATGGGGCGGAGTTGGTCTTGCGGCAAATTGGTTTTGTTGTGGATGTATTGCACCAAACTTTCGGTGGCCATATAGTCCACAATTTCCCTTGGTGTATAAAAACTACCTGTTGCTTTTCGGGCAGTTTCACCACTGTCAGGGTCTATTTCTGCCAATAGATTTTCAAAAATGCGTCCTAGCATTTCAGGGTCCACACTTACTTCTACATCCGTCACCGAGTTCTCATCAATGGTGAAGTTGTATTTCTCCAACTCTTCAAAGAACTTCACAAACCATTGGTCATCAATGTTGAGCGTGTTCAGGTTTTGGCTTAATCCTGTAACGTTGCTCGGCTTATAATAATCTTGATTGCCCGGTTCAAACAAACCACCGTTTAAGAATGGAATTTGGTCTGTACCTTCGGGCAAGTTTTCTACCCGCTGTTCAACAGGCGTGTTTAAGGATT
>CAZVLC010000392.1:0-1737 GCA_964627885.1 uncultured Peptococcaceae bacterium | reverse complement strand
TTTGAGTTATTCATAATAATATGTTTGCTAATAATATCTACTGATGTATTTTTAATAATCTTTAGTGATTCTTGTTATTTCATAGAGTGCTTTGCAGAATCGATCGCAGGATGGAAGGTAACATTTTCTATTAAAGATATTTTCGATCTTATTATAGGAGCAATTATCATTTTTTATATTTCATGGAACGGATTATTATTAATTCGTAATTTTAAAACAGGTTGTGAAAAATAGAGTTATAATATTTATTGGATGTTTGCTGGCTTTATGGGGGGTATCATTCGCACATTCAGAAACACAGAAGAATGAAACCGCCTTCCAGAATGGGTATACCGTAACAGGAAAGCTTTATTTTACATTGCCTGTGATGAAAGGGCGTACCAACGCATCAACTGTTACTTTCTACTATAACAAGGGAGATTGGAAAATGTTGATACTTCCGGAAGAAATGCTTTCACCAGCGGAAGCACTCCCTCCCAAACCCTTTGAATATGGCTCTCGGTACGGAACAAACACGTATGAGCTCGCGCATTTTGCACCATCAAATGAAGAACCGGCTCCGAGTAATGAACATTCCCTTAATATCTATTCGGGGAAAGTACCTGCCGGCTATCGGCTATTATGGGCTGCTTTTTGCGCAGGCGAATACTTGGGCGGGAAAAATGGAGCGGGCGATATAGAACCTCCTTTTTCGGCAGGTATCGAATTTCAGAAGCGGAAAATGAAGGTCCCGGCACAATGGACTATCCATGATGAAAGCGCAACTTTACCGATGCTGGAGAGCTATAGAGCTTATCACGGAGAGGAAAGATGCATTTACGTAGACGGGATATACAAAAAAGAGAAAGTATCACAAGCGAATATTCAAACGATAGATGCGGAATACCATGTTCAAGAATGGACCAATATTCTGGGGCAGGATTTCCCTTTAAAAGCCATAGTTCACACATCTCATTTAGGCACTGGTCCCCGTGAGGAAATAATGAACACAACCTCCTGGATTGAGGTGGATAATATCGTGCTAGGGGTTCCTGATAATATCTTTCAATTTAACGTTCCTGACAAAACCTGGGTGGGAGAGAATCGTCTTTTGGCAGAAGGGAATATCCCTGTTACTAAAACATATTTATCTGACACGGGTGAACTACAATCATTAACAGACATTACCTAGGATATTGAGTTTCAAGTTGCGGTATCCGCGGCCACAACGGATGAAAACACTCCTGAGCGAAATATCTCATGGGTTTACGGCATAACATTTTTTGTTTTAATTTTCCCACTTTTTATTTATTGGTATAAAAACAAAAATACAGTAAAAAAATAATTTTTTATCGTAACTAAAATTTGAGTATAATTGTGACCTATTCGATTGGTTTGAGCGTAATATGAGGTACCAAACGGCTGGGATCAGCAGGCCGCATGATAATACGAGTATGAAATTTGTTGACAGAAAGTCCTTTTCTGTTATTCTGCCGCATAAGATTCTTTGGGACAAATGGTAATGTGATGACATTTCTGATGCCCGTATTGAAAATTCGGAACTATCCAGTTTTGAAGAAAACGAACTCGAGATGAAACTAGAGGAATAATGTATGGAAGAAAATAAAGATTTATTACCGGATTGCCAAACTACAAATGATTCAGAAGAGAGATTTGGTGGTTTTATTTCAGAAATTACATTAAATAATGGTGTAGAATTAAAACTAGAAAAAAGTGATATAATTATTTTTGTTGGAC
>CAZVLC010000391.1:0-1741 GCA_964627885.1 uncultured Peptococcaceae bacterium | reverse complement strand
AAAATGATCCCTGCCTATAATCAAGTGGGTCAATCCTCCAATATTGAGACAAATATTGAGACACCCCGCCTCTACTCCATACTCTACGGATTTAAATACCCCTTACTGACCGCATCATTAATGAGCCCCTTTATATATTCCCACAACGCTTCTGACCCGTTTCCCATCCGCGCAGAGCAGCGAGCCAGAACCTTATCGCTGGTCACATGATGTTTCTGCCACTGCTCTCCTTTGGTATGGTAGTTATGCAAGACCGGCATAAAACAATCCATTGCTTTGGCAAACTTGGCTTCTGCCGTTTCGGCACACTCAAATTCATGCCATAGCGCCGTAAATTCACCGGCCTGCTCTTCCGGCAACAGCCCGAATATTCTCTCGGCCGCCTTTTGCTCACATTCGGCCACGGTATGGCTATCGAAATCGCCGTAGGCATAAGTATCACCGGCATCAATTTCCACTAGGTCATGAATGAGGACCATCTTTAACACTTTGAGGATATTCAGGTTCTTTTCCTGGGCATACTCGGAAAAAACCAATACGCCTAGCGCCAGATGCCACATATGCTCGGCATCATTCTCTCTCCTTGAAGCATCCATCAGAATTGTCCCGCGCAAAATCTGTTTGGCCTTGTCAACTTCGGTAATGAACGCAATCTGCTTGCTTAGTCTGTCATTATCCATCTGTTGCTAATCCCCTTTATAGATTATTTAATACTTCGCTTCTATTCTAGATTAACATAGTTCCCGGTTCTAATAGTTCCCCAGAGGTAATAACACCTGCTGTAAAATTTCTCATCCTTTCTCATTTATACTACGGCTGTAGCTGGATACAAATTGTGGAGCATAACTGTCAGGTTTTTGCCGATCGAGTTTAATGTGCATTTTTGTTTCATATTCACTGCCGTCTTGAAGTTCCGCCATCTCCCCACTTGCTAAAAGTTGTGCGGCAGCTTGCATATCGGAAATTCCCATCTCTTTCGCTTTCGCGTCCAGCCATTTTTCATTTTCTCCCGGCTTATAGCTTGGATGATTAAAATAGTAACTTTGGGCGCGAGCTGTTATGTAGATATCATTTGACCCTTCCTGAACAACCTCTAAGCCTGTAAGCAAATAAAACATCCTCTCATGATACAAGCCACCTTCCCGCGGCGGGGAATAATAACCCCCCTCAAAGTTGGCAAGTCTCCCGTAATTCTGGTGTGGCATATCCTGATAGCTTTCCTTGGCCGCAAATAAACTTTGTATGGCAAGTTGCATGGCATCAGCACTCATCTGTTCCGGACAATCCATATATTGCAATACATAAAAGGCCGCAAAACCAAAGTTATTGTGGCCAAAGGATTCGGCGTATTCGTTAGCCTCAAAGAAAGACTCATAATAATTCATATCCGGCAGATAGACCCATTTATAATCCCTGGCAAACAGATTAAACTTCTCACGCATTTCTCGGGTAATCTCTACACTGCCACGTTGACCAATAATGCTTTTGATAAAATCCGGACCACTTGGATAAATAACAATCGATTCTTTACTTATTGCCGATTCGCCTCTTTCCTGTTGACAGCCTATCATTACAACACTTAGCATGACAAAACAAATTACCGCAATACTAATTTTTTTCTGAACCAACCACATGTAAGTCATCTCCCTTTACTTTTCCAACAAATAGTCACGAACTCCCCTGAATGGTAATCCTGTTTTAACCTTCTCAATTGGTTCCAGTTCGGTATTGCTCAGGCGTT
>CAZVLC010000390.1:0-1751 GCA_964627885.1 uncultured Peptococcaceae bacterium | reverse complement strand
AGGAATTAAAACCGTTCCATTATGAGTATCTTTTAAGTCAGGTCAAGGTAAAGTATTTTATACTTCTTTCCATAATGAAGCGCAGATTACAAATGATATGGAAGCCATTTTAAATTATCTGGTTTTAAATATAAAAAATAGTACCGTTGAAGATAATTTAAGTGGCTACTTTGAAGATGATAATTACTTATATAAAGGAAGTACGATCGGAACGGTTTCCGGCGGGCAAATCAGCGAATCCTATTCATTATCATGTGAGCCGGGATATGAATACAATCTTTTGTTAGATAAGGCCTTGGGAAATTTTAAATTAATATTGATGTCTCCAACAGGTGAACAATATACTGTTGATTCGGCGCTTCCTGAGGGAGTAAGCTGTTATCAGGATGGTTTTATCTTGAGCGGGGTGGAGGGAACATGGAACTACGGCGTTGAAGCCGGTGCAGATGTACCCGAGAATAGTGTGTTTTTGATTGGAACCGGACAAAAGCCTCAAATGCCTGTTATCACATTGGCGGAGAATAACACTATCTCATTTAATACAGATAATAATTTGGTTATAACCGGAACAGCGGTAGAAGATGGTATAGTAGATTATGCCCTTAAAACTATAGATAATGTAGTTATCGAAGAAAATGATTCGTTAGTAGTCGCTAATGGGCAATTTCAAATCGAATTGCCCCAGCTGGAAGATGGTATGTATTCACTGATCTTAAGTACCGAAGATAAGGAAGGATACCGCAGCTGGGAAAATAATTATGACCTGACCATTGACAGTACATTACCGGAAATAGCTTTTAGTGAAGACTACGGGAAATACATTTTTAGACAAAACATTACTTTTATCGGAAATATACGCAATGGTTCTTCTGCAACGGTAGCTCTGAATGGGGCAGAAGTTCCCCTTGTTTACGGCTATGGCACTGGCGATGGAATTGTTTTCAGTGCTGATTTAAACTTGACCAATGGGAATAATTTAATTGTTGTTACTGCTGCCAATGATTTTGGTCAGACCGTAACAAAAGCCGTTACAATTGCATGCGACGGTACCGTGAGTGAAGAACAGAAAACGATACCTATTATAAAAAGGATTTCTTTAGAAAACGGTGTAATAATCACGGAAAATACAAATATCGTGGTTGATGTTGAAAATGGTGGATGCGATGATACTACTTTAAGTGTGCAAATTGACGAGACTGTTTTGCCGGATATCTTACCGGACAGCGCCGGGAATTTTACATTTATATTGAAACCGGCGGAAGTAGGAAGAGGAACGAAAGAGGTTCTGTTAACGGCACGGAATAAATGGGGTTATCTAAGCACTTATTCATTTATTATCAATATTGAAGGCGGCTCTGAAACAATTGCGGTAAACAAACCGGAGGACATGACTTATATCCAAGGGGAGATACTTTCCCTGCAGCTAGATAGTGTTTTTACTTTCCAGGATATACTAGCATATGATTGTAACTTTGGTGAAATTAATGGAACAACATGGACTTTCGCCCCGGATGAAATAGGGGAATATCGGGTTATCCTTAATGCGTATACGGACAATGAAGAAGCCCTAACATCGTTTACTGTTCAAAGCGCAGTTGCAGTATCTTCAACAATAACACCGGCAGCAGCAACATTTAATAAGCAAGCTCCCAGTGATGTTGCAGTATCGATGACATTAAATGGTAATACCCTAATCGGACTGATGAATGGGACAGACCCTCTTGTGGAGGGACAAGACTATACAATATCAG
>CAZVLC010000389.1:0-1756 GCA_964627885.1 uncultured Peptococcaceae bacterium | reverse complement strand
GATTTTGAATGGTGATGGTATTGATCTTTGTAGCGTTGATGATGCAGTTATAAACGATTGTTTTATTCGTACATATGACGACTGTATTAGCTTAAAAGTTTTATCTAATTCCTATAAGGATGTAAACAACATCAGAGTGAAAAACTCATTGCTATGGACGGATTATGCCAGAGGTGTTATGGTTGGCCCTGAAGCAGGTGATTGGACATGGGGTACCGGCAAAATAAACAACTGTATTTTTGAAGATTGTATTTTTCTTGAGCAACCCAACGGCGATGGTGACTATAGAGCTGCAATTGCCGTTGTACAACAAGATATGCATGGTGGAGGAGCAGCCTTGATAGATAATATCACTTTTAAGAATATTGAGATTGATAATATGCAAGTGGGTGGGCGCCCCTTCTGCCTGGAACAGACACCTCAAAGATTGGGCGGTACGATGCAGAATATATTTTTCGAGAATATTAGGATAGTAGACTCGAAAGGGCATAGAAATAAATCATCTATTCGCACCAACAACAGTTGGATGGTAAATATTGTATTCAATAATGTTACATATAATGGACAGAAGATCACGGGGGCAGGGGAAAGATTGGAGATAGAAGGAAACGTGGATATATCATTTAAATGACACTATGATTATTAGTAGACTATTCTTGGTGATATGTGCACTGTTGCCGTTTGCTGGGTGTGGTAATAGACAAGATAATAGCGGGGCCTCTCAAAATTATGAAGAGGCCTCGGTAAAAATTGAAGTCCTTTCAGATTGGAATATTTTACCCAACGGCATTCATAGTTCGTTTTCCTCTTCGGATATTCGATATGAGAAGCAGGAAATACCCGTTTTGAATTCATCAAAACACTGGAATACTTCCGGATGGAGGGGCGAGAGATTAAGTGGGCAACTTGTATTGTGGAGCAAAACGGATGTGGATGATATGTCAATAAGGTTCACTGACTTGCAGGGTGAGAATGGTGCCATGATTTCTAACGAAAATATTGGTTTTAATTTTATCCGCTATGTAATTACAGATGAGTTTGCCGAAGGGTGTAGTCCGCAAGAACGGAAACCAGAGAATTACAAGGAAATACTGAGTGCCGATGTCTTAGATAATACCAATTGTTTGTCCATAAAAGGTAAGACAACACAACCCGTGTGGCTTTCACTTGATATTCCCGGAGATGCAGTTCCGGGGTCATATATCGCTTCCCTGGAGTTGCTAAAGGGCAACGAGGTGATTGAAACATTGGCAATACACCTTGAAGTACAGGCTCAAACATTACCCTCACCGGGTGAATGGGCTTTTCACCTTGATTTGTGGCAAAACCCTTTTGCTGTGTCCCGTGTGGCAGGAGTTGAAAATTGGTCACAGGAACATTGGGAGGAATTACGACCGGTGATGAAAATGCTGGCAGATGCCGGACAGAAAGTGATTACAACCACGATAAATAAGAAGCCGTGGGACGGACAGACGGAGGATGCCTATGAGTCGATGATTGAATGGGTTCTGCATGAAGATGGTAGCTGGAGCTATGATTATTCAGTTTTTGATAACTGGGTTCAATTTATGTTTGACATGGGCATCGATAAACAGATTAATTGTTACTCGATGGTTCCATGGGGTGATTTGTACTACTACGATGAGTCGAAAGGAGAAGAGGTGTCGGTTACGCTTGTGCCAGGTACCTCGGCTTATAATGATTTTTGGAGACCCTTCCTGATTAGTTTTGTAGAACATTTGGAAGAGAAGGGATG
>CAZVLC010000388.1:0-1758 GCA_964627885.1 uncultured Peptococcaceae bacterium | reverse complement strand
TCATTTACAAAGCGAGAGAAATTCTCCTTATCGAAACAATATTTTAATGCAGTATCCATCGTAATTTTATCGGAATGAACCAAATCACGCAGAGACATGTCCATTGTCTGCATGCCCCAACGGCTTCCGGTTTGTAAAACGGTAGGAATTTGGTGTGTTCTTCCTTCCCTAACTAAGTTACGAATAGCCGGAATACCAATCATAATCTCTGTTGCCAAAACACGGCTTTTCCCACTGACATGAGGTAATAACTGTTGCGTAACAACAGCCTGCAAAGTCGTCGCTAGCTGTACTTTGATTTGTTCCTGCTGATTAGGTGGAAACACATCAATAATACGTTCAATTGATTGCGAAGCGCTAATAGTATGTAATGTTGAAAATACCAGATGTCCGGTTTCTGCAGCGGTAATAGCAGTGGCAATAGTATCTAAATCGCGCATTTCCCCAATCAGAATGACATCAGGGTCTTGTCTTAAACTGGCGCGTAGGGCACCGGCAAAAGAATAGGTATCTGAACCTAATTCCCTTTGGTCTACCACGCATTTTTTATGTTGATGCAGATATTCAATCGGATCTTCTACTGTAATAATATGCTTTTCTTTGTTTTTATTAATCATATCAATTAAAGCAGCTAAAGTTGTAGATTTCCCGCTTCCCGTCGGTCCGGTAACCAAAACCAAACCGCTGTTGGTTTCAGCAAGATTCATGATGGTCTGTGATACTCCTAAAGTTTCAATCCCCGGAATATTATAAGGGACAGGACGAATGGCTAAACTAGGACAACCCCGCTGACGATAAGTATTTATTCTAAAACGGCCCACGCCAAAGAGAGAATACGAAAAGTCAATTTCTCCTTTTTCCTGCCAAACGATAAACTGTTCTTCGTCCATTAAGGCTCTAACCGCCTCCATGGTATCATGACGGGTAAGCGGATCAATCTTTCCATCATCAGTCCAACGAATTAAATTACCAGTAATACGAAACACAGGCGGTAATCCTACAGACAAATGAATATCAGATGCTCCCATGCTTGTGGCGGTTTTTAATATTGAAAATACATCCATTTTATAAGCTCCTCTCCTGAATATTTTTCGTATCTTGAAAATTTTTCTTCTTATAGATAATTCGACATTATCCCTAAACTTCCTGCCCCTATATTACTTATTATAAGAATATTAGCATAAGTTTTCCATCTTCGGGTCAGGGAAATCTACTCCTTCTTTTTGTAAAAACACAATAATCCTATCGATAATTTCTTGAAAATCCAATTCTGAAGTATCCAGGCTATAATCGGCACATTTGTATAAATCTTCTCTTTCCTTCATTAGTTCAACTATCGTTGTGTATAGATTATCTTTCTTTAACAAAGGCCGATTATTCCTTTTTTTAACCCGTTCAAAGATAATTTCCGGTCGCGCGGAAAGACAAATTAAGATACTATTCTGTGCCAACAAGTGAATATTCGCCGGGTCTAAAATAACGCCTCCGCCTGTCGCAATAATACAATTTTCCTTCTGGGACAAACGTTGTATTACCAAATTTTCCTCGGAACGAAAACGGACCTCGCCAAATTTATTAAACAATTGGCAAATAGACATCCCTGTTATTGCTTCAACTTCATGATCGCTGTCAAGGAAATCACGGTTTAAAAGAGCAGCTAATCTTTTTCCCACTGCAGTTTTCCCGGTTCCCATAAAGCCGATTAAAACAATATTCTTCTTCATCAAAGGCTCACCACCTCTAAATATATTTGCCTCA
>CAZVLC010000387.1:0-1761 GCA_964627885.1 uncultured Peptococcaceae bacterium | reverse complement strand
ATTGTAAATAGCTATTTACGATTATACCCTTTTTTGTTTCTTTAGTAAATACAGTATAAAAAAAGTGGCTGACGCCACTTCCGCTTATCGAACAGGAAACGATTTTACCTATTCGATAATAAAGCGAAAAGATTTGAAATCTTTTCGCTTTTATAATTAAATTATTGTAAAGAATAGGGCCCGCGTATCATAATAAAAATATCTGTTAAAGCGTAGATCCCTCTTCCATCATCCCTCGGAACAAGCAGCAGGTGATTCAAACCAACGTTCTGTCCTGTGATTAGATCCTGGCCGGCTGTAAGATCAGATACGCCGTTTGCGCCGTTGTCGATTGCGGATGCCTCACCGCTGCGAAGAATGATTTCTGTTCCCTCCCCGCCAAGCACTGACTGGCCGGCTTTGACTTCTACCACGGTATATTCGTTTGGAGCGCTGCCATTTCCTCCATACTTTGCTATCTGACTGTCTACATAGCTTTTCGTTACAAGCGGGTCATTTTCCGAACCGGGTGAGTCAGCTGCAGCTGACACTGCCACAGTCACAGCAAATACTGAGAAAATGATTGCCAGAGCTGCTGCGATTCTTTTCATTTGTTCCTCCTTGCTTGTTAATTTCCTGCGCAACTTTTCTTGTTAATTTCACGTTATGCTTTGTTGCTAATTCGTCTTCCGTAAAATTTACAGTGCAAACTTAATCAGAAGTCAATTATCCCTAAGCTGATTGTCAGTGCCTCATTTACTTCTGTTATAATATCTTCTTCCACTTTGCCGATTTTTTCTTTTAACCTCTTTTTATCGATCGTTCTCAATTGTTCCATCAGAACCACCGAATCTTTGTTCACTCCATGACCCGGCGCAACAATTTCAACAGGAGTAGGCAACAATTTGTTTGCACCAGATAAGGAGATCACCCGTCAGGAAATGTTCACGTTACTGTACAGAGCTCTGAGGGTTATAGGTATGCTGCCCGAGAAAAGCGAAGGAATACTATTGACGGATTTTTCCGATGCTAAAGACATTCAGCCTTGGGCAAGAGTAGCGATGTCATACCTGACGAAAGCAGGTACAATCGCAGGAAGCGGAGGGAAGCTGCATCCAACCGATGCAACAACAAGAGCTGAAATCGCACAGGTGTTGTACAACCTGTTGAACCGATAAAACATCGTGTAGTCAAAAGGCAAAGCGGAGCAATAAGGTAAACTTAAAACCAGGCTCCCAAGCGGGGGCCTGGTTTAAAAAAAGGAGGCAGATATACATGAGCAGCAAACTTAAAATTGGGGTATTCGGCGGCAGACGCGGCAAAGTGATGATGAGGGTGCTGGTAAAACATCCGGATGCTGAACTGGTGGCCGTATGCGATAAATACCAGCCGTTTCTTAAAGATATTGCCCAGCTGGCGGAGGAGCAAAAACGCCAGGTAGCGCTCTATGACAACTTCGACGATTTTATAAAGCATGACATGGACGCTGTGGTGCTTGCCAATTACGCAAATGAGCACGCGCCATTTGCTGTCCGGGCGATGGAAGCAGGCAAGCATATCCTGAGCGAAGTTGTTGCCTGTGAAACCATGGCGCAAGCCGTGCAGCTTATAGAAACGGCGGAGCGGACAGGCAAGGTTTATGCTTACGCAGAGAACTACTGTTACTCACAAAGCACCTTTGAGATGTGGCGTCGGTACCGCGGCGGCGACATTGGAGAAATCACGTACGGCGAAGGCGAGTATATCCATGATGGCACTTCGATTATTCCATTCATAACTTAT
>CAZVLC010000386.1:0-1765 GCA_964627885.1 uncultured Peptococcaceae bacterium | reverse complement strand
AGTTCATCGCTGTACTCGCCGACGTATGATGTTCGGCTCAATCCGGCTACTCTTTTGTGGAGATAAATATATTGGCCTCCCTTAACCTCTCGGATTTCCACAGCACCCCATAAAAGATTGTTCAGCTTTCCTTCAAGGCTTTTTCTTTGACTGACCAACTCCATAGTCTTAATTACTGCGTCACTCATGAAAACAGTATAACACAGTTGTGAAACAATAAGCAATATAATCTTATAAAATGTTTCACAATAATTCGACGCTTTTCGATTATATACGATGATATTCTATGCGGGGTCTCAGGGGCGCAAAGCCCCTGACAAGCGGAATCCGTCCGGACGGATTCCGCTTGTCAGTGACTGACCGCAGTCTACCCTTGCGCGTATCCAGCCGCTTAATTCACTTCGTAGGCGCGCATCCCATCGTGGCTGTCGGCTCTGTCGCCTTTTCGTTCAAATACTTTGTTGTTGGGTTTATAAGGGATAGCCTCGATCTCATCATTAATACGGAAAACTTTTCCGGGTAACGGTACTTGGCCATGTAGCTATCCAGACGCACCATATGGTCTGAACCGTCGATGGAGGAGGCGAAGATGGAGTAGCCGCCCATGTTTGGCTGAAACGCCTTATTGTCGCTGCTTACCATATAGGTACGCGCGGTCTCGGGATCCGGCTCCGAAAAGCTGTCCTGAGAAACGAGCATATAGCCGGTCAGATGTTTACCGTTGCGCTATGCGGTTCGGAACAGTTCTGTCATTTCACCGTAGCTCATTTCTTGGATAGTATCTTCCTCGCGGATTGCCCGGTTGAGAGGCAGACCATCGATTTTACCTTCCTCGTTGCAGATAAAGGCGACACATCCCTCAAAGGGGCAAAAAGCAGGATATATTCTCACAAAAATCAATGGTTATATGAGTTGCGCGGCCAGATTTATATCAGGCTTGGGACAATTCTTTCTCCAGCTCGGATTGATGATACTTTGCTCGAAGACGTGGAAAGCGCCTTGATTTTGAGTGTTCAGCCACCTTACAATGAAAAAAAGCGAGGCGGCTGCACATATAGAACAGATTATTATGTCAACATCCACAATAAAGGCTTTCGCGGACAGTTACCAAAAATAATTGACGCACGGGAACAGGCGGAAGAACATATCTAACCAGGTTTTAAATGGAATGAAATATTTCAAAAGTGAAATGGGAAAGCCTTTCTTACATAAGAGTAAGAGGGCTTCTTTTATAAGTAATTCATGCAGTAATTTCGACAATGGTATATCTGAATCTGCATTCATCTGTGGGTTTATAGTCGATCCAAGATATGCTGTATTCACCCTGGAGGTTTATCGGTGCCTCCCGATTACGTTTTGTTCCTGCACTCGCCTCCGGCTTCCACGCCCTCTGTCCGGATAAAACAATACCCTCGTGGATGCGGAATTCTTCATCAACAGGATGGCGACTTGTTCCACTTTTGATTGACTTGACCCAATAGCCGGAGTCATTGGTAAGCAGGACAGCATATGCCCTTTCTATTGGGTACAGGCCGCTTTTAGTGATGCCTTCCATGCGCTGAATATCGTAGATGAAATCATACCTGCCGCAATCCTGGGCACTTTGATCTTTAAGCCCAACGGCTTCACCGCCGACGATCCCTTTAAATCCTCTTGTTTTGTATTTCAGCTCTATTGGCACCATCTGATTATTTACAAAAATAGCGATATCGATATGCATGTTTTTGTCATACAGCCATGGTATGTACTCCACCCGGATGCTGGC
>CAZVLC010000385.1:0-1768 GCA_964627885.1 uncultured Peptococcaceae bacterium | reverse complement strand
AAGAGGCTTTTTCCGAAAAAGGTGCCCGTGTCACCTGCGACATAACCATTCCCGGGCATCTGCTGGTGCTGTTGCCCTTTCAGCGTGAAGTTTCCATCTCGAGAAAAATTATCGGCAATCAAAAGCGCAACCTGCTGCGCAGTTTGGTGGAAGAAAACAAACCCGAGGATATCGGGGTTATTTTACGAACTGCTTGTATGGAGGCCCGTGATAGTGAAATTCTGGCAGAATTGAATCATTTGCTGGGAACCTGGCAGGATATTTTGAAACGCTTTAATCAGCAGAATGCTCCCAGTCTAGTTTATGAAGATATCGATGTGATCGAGCGAGCTTTGCGGGATTATTTGGACGCTGATATCCGTCGGGTGGTCACCAACAATTTAAAAATCAAGGAAAAAATTGACCTGATCGCTTTAAAAAAGAACACTTCCTTTGTGCCCAGTGTTCATTTTGAAGAAGGCGACTTGTTCGAAAAATATGGTTTGGAAAAGGATATCCGTAAAGCCCTGCGGCGCAAGGTATGGCTTAAAAGCGGCGGTTATCTTATTTTTGACGTGACCGAAGCGATGACCGTCATCGATGTCAACAGCGGCAAGTTTACCGGCAAAGACAATTTTGAAGAAACAGTTTACAAGCTAAATTTGGAAGCGGCTTTGGAAATTCCAAGGCAGCTGCGTCTGCGCAGTATTGGAGGTATTGTCCTGATTGATTTTATCGATATGCAGGACAAGAATAACGAAGACAATGTGATCTCCATCCTGCGCCAGGAACTGGAAAAAGACAAGGCCCACAACCGGATTATGGGCATGACCCAACTGGGCTTCCTGGAGATGACCCGGAAAAAATCCCGCTACGGCATTTCCGAGATCTTTACCGATGAATGCATCACCTGCCACGGCCGAGGACGGACCATCAATCTCTTTGCCCTGGCCTGCGAAGCAAAACGCAAACTGGCCAATATGGGTTATCTGGAAAGTGAAGAGATCGTTTGCGAAGCGCATCCCCAACTGCTGCAATACCTGATAAATGAAGAGAACAACATGAATTATATCCGCAAAAAAACCGGCAAGAAAATCCGTTTGGAAGAAAACAGCAGCATGAATATCGAAGAGTATAATCTGTACAGCACATAGCTTGACGGTGGTTTTAAATTGTGTTAGGCTTAGCTGTGGGTTGCACGTTTTTGCAACCGCTCGGTCCAGGCTCCAAAATGGCATTCCCTGCCTGCCTGACGATCGGCGAGTCTGAAAGATGTGGAGGTGTATTATGTACGCAATTATTGAAACAGGTGGCAAACAGTACAAGGTATCCGAGGGTCTAATGATCAAGGTTGAGAAGCTTAGTTGCGAAGCAGGGGACAAGGTAACCCTGGATCAGGTTTTAATGCTGAGCGATGACAACGGAACCAGGATCGGCAATCCTCTGGTGGAGGGCGCAAAAGTCACAGCAGCGGTACTGGAACAGGGACGAGGCAAGAAAATCATCGTCTACAAGTACAAGAAACGCAAGAATGAGCGCAAAAAACAGGGACACCGGCAGGCCTATACCAAACTCCTGATCGAGAAGATCGAGGGTTAAGCAATAGAAATCCGGATTACGAACATTTATTTTTGAAGATGTAACACTGGGAGGTGCAATCATGGCTCATAAAAAAGGAGTTGGCAGTACCAGAAATGGACGCGACAGTGAATCCAAACGACTGGGCGTCAAAAGATATGATGGTCAGGTAGTGCGTGCCGGCAACATTTTGGTTCGTCAGAGAGGAACC
>CAZVLC010000384.1:0-1772 GCA_964627885.1 uncultured Peptococcaceae bacterium | reverse complement strand
AGCAGCAGAGACGGCCTCATAATTATTTCTTGTACTGATATACATTGTGATCACCTTATCTCTTCTTAATTCAATTATGTCATCATATCTTGGTTTATTTTATCATACTTTCTTTTTATAAGGAATGTCTAAAAGCTCCGGCACAGTTACAAACTTATAGCCTTCTTTTTTGAGGATCTTAATCACATCCTTTAAGGCAGCCACAGAACCTGTAAGATTCTCCTCTTCACTGCCTGAGGAATGCTGTAAAATGATACTGCCTTCCCGAACATTTTCCAGGATATTTGTTTTAACCTGCTCAGCCGTGAGACTTTTCCAGTCTAATGAATCAACATTCCAGGCAATTATTTTCACTTTTAATTTGCCGATTTCCTGCACCTTTTCCGGATCTAGAGAACCATAAGGAGACCGGAATAGCGCCGGCAGATAACCGGCCAAAGAATTAACAACATTTTCGCAATCCTTGATTTCTTTCGCGGTCTGCTGATTGTTTAACTTGATAATATTGGGATGGGTCATGGAATGATTGCCGATAATGTGCCCCTCTTTAGCCATTCTTTTGACTACATCCGGAAACAGTTTAGCCCGTTCCCCAATAATGAAAAAGGTCGCCTTCACTTTTTCTTTACGAAGAATATCGAGGATTTGCGGAGTATAAACCGAATCAGGACCATCATCAAAAGTTAGAGCAACTCTCTTGACATTACTTGGTCCCTGCCGATAAAAAAGCTCAGGAAACATAGAAACAAGATCCACAATCTTACGCTGGGGAAAACCTCTGTTGTCCCTTTCCGAGCCGCCAGACAGCTCAAAATTATCGTCTAATTCCTCGGGAGCGGGTGTGTTTTCCTCCGGTCGCAAATCCGGCTTATTCGGCACAAACCTTAATTCATACTCACTAAAATAGGCCCACAAGGCCCCTATGACAAATAACGCTGCCAAAGAAATTACTACCGTTCTTTTTCTCAAGAAAATCACCTCATTTTAGGGTGACCCAATCGGCAAAAAATTATTATTGTAAAAAAAAGGCTTAGCCGAAAATCACTGTTTCTGCTAAGCCTTTTTAATGAACCTTTTTAGTTTATGGGCAGTTTCTTGTCATGCCCGGGACTAAATTCGGCAGCCCTCTTTGCAATGGGCTGTCTCCCTTAACATCCAATGCTTCGTAAACAATCTTATCCCTCCTTTTTTTGTAAACCTAAGTGCATCAGACAATATTAACTATATGTTGATACACTTGGCAATAGTCGCATTTTTTTATTGCTCAAATAAAGCCTGCAGCAACTGCTTTTTGAGCTGAACAAACTCCGCACTGACCAATACTTTCCGTGAACGCGGACGCGAAAGCTCAACTGCTAGAGTTAAATTTACCCGCGCCGGTCTTGCACTCAAAACATAAATCCGATCGGACAAGAAAAGTGCCTCTTCCACATCATGCGTAATAAAAAGAATAGTAGGGCAATACTTTTGCCATATCGTCATGAGCCAATCATGCATTTCGCTTTTCGTATAGGCATCCAAAGCCCCAAAAGGTTCATCTAATAAGAGTATTTCCTTGTTCGCCAGCATCGTTCTTAAAAAAGCGGCCTTTTGTCGCATCCCGCCTGACAAAACATGAGGATAGCTGTTTTCATAAGCGGATAAATTGAACTCAGCCAAAAGCTCTCTGGCTTTTTCACGAGCAATCTGACGCGGAACCCCTTCAATTTCCATCCCTAATATGCAGTTATCTAAAATAGTTCGCCAAGGAAAAAGCAAATCCTTCTGCATCA
>CAZVLC010000383.1:0-1778 GCA_964627885.1 uncultured Peptococcaceae bacterium | reverse complement strand
CATACGTGAAAGGGTCATTATTTTCTGTTGACAGGTAAATAGTTTTGTGCTGAGCCTGATATTCCGGTGAAAAATAAACTATAACCGGCCATCAAGTGTTCTGTCTTCACCAGCTTTTGCTTCATGTTCCGGTTGCGACTGAATCCTTTCGAAATAGCGTTTATATGGTTCTGAATCATCCCAATACGCATCCGAAAGTTCGTCTTTCACATTGTATGAATTACATCGCTAGGCCGTAACGGTGGGAGAACTTATTCAGGAAGTTGGGGTTGATACCAATGCAGCCAGCAGGCTGGTTGTACACCGGCACTGGCTACCAGTAATAAATCTCATACCTTAGATTTCATTTTATATAAAAACCAGACCATAAGGTTGGTTATTGTGCCAAATACTATGGATAAAAGTACAGCACCCAGTAATCCTTTAAGAATACTACCGATACTCACCGGATTTACCAAATTAAAGGCAATAATTAATAAAAATGGCAGTAAAAAACCCAGGTAATGCAACACTCGAAATTTCATAATGCCCTCCATGTTTAAACCAAAAATACGCTAATGCAAAAAAAAGGAACCGCCATATTTAGCCTAATAGTTATGAGGTCATATACATATAAAAATGTTTATTGGTATGCAGATATTAATATCCGTTTACCTGTCCTAAACAATTTGTACAAATATTTGACCAATTATTAATTCCTTAATATGGCGACCTCCAGAGATCTACATACTTTCGTTCAACTATATAATATCATTGGTATTAGTTTTATTACACAGACACCATTAGTTTTTATAAATGGTTCCGTTTTTAGTTACACTTACTCGTAAATCATCGAACACATCTTGAATTATCAAGCCAAAACCCTGATATTCGACACCGAAATGGAAGTTTCCATTCGTGTATGCCCGGCAATATTCTCCACCATTAACTACTGTGGATCCAACAGTCCAGTTTGATACTTGCCAAATTGATAACGTTCCTCTCGTATAGTACCCTGACAAGCCACCAGCATTCCAAGCCTTGACACCATTGTATCCAAAATTACATTCGACATGAGTTCTAAATAGAAGATTGTTTAAAAGTCCATAATAGTAATGATTGTTTGAAGCGAATTTATACTGAGATTGGGTAGTGGAATTGCTCTTATGTGAATATAAAGATGTAATCATGTCAGGTGTAATATCTTTTTCCATAATTTTTTCAATAATATAGGAGCCATCCCCCAAAAAAGTAATTGAAGTTAAGGGATCTATTTCAACACATTGTTTTAAAGTGTTAACATTGCTTTTGGGCTGAACCTTAATTCTATTATCTGCAAATTGTGGAAACCTACGGGAAAAGTTATTTATTGTTGTTTCTACATCGTTATTTGAATTTGATTTTAAAAAGTTAACAAGTTTTGCATTTCGGTCATCAAGAGATATATAGTCTGATTGTACTATTTCAGTTGCATAAGCAGAACCGCTAAATATAAATATGAACACGAAAGCAAATACCAATAAAACAGAGTTCTTTTTCATTAAAACAACCTCCTTTTTTACCAAAACATTCTGTAAACTTAAATGAAAATTTCAGACTTGCCCTCAGCACTTAATGTCTGGTTATCTTCTCCCTCTTTATTATGATTAATTATTATTAGCCACAACTATCGCCCGCTTTCGTAATTTTGACCTGCTGCTTTTCAAAAAACAGTGTATTGTTTCAAACTTATTCAGGAAGCTGAGGTTGATACCAATGCAGCCAGCAGGCTGGTTGTACACCGGCACTGGCTACCAGCA
>CAZVLC010000382.1:0-1781 GCA_964627885.1 uncultured Peptococcaceae bacterium | reverse complement strand
AGACTAATTAATTCCCCGCCGTATGGATAATCCGTTCTGAGTAGACTATCAATCACCACAAAACATTCTTTTTTCTCTTGTAAATGCAGGGATAGATTGGAAACTGCTCGTCCTGCTTCGCCCTCTTTTAATTGGGAAATGAAGACTGCTACTCTAATCATAAATCATCCTCCGCCCCTCTTAATTTACTGTTACCTGTTGCTTCTCACCGCATCTCACACAGGTATATCTTCCGCTGTCTCCGTCTTCGACCATTTTATAGCCACACCGGCAAACATATCCGCTAATCCTGGCGGGATTCCCGATCACTAAAGCATAATCGGGAATATCTTTCGTGACTACCGCTCCCGCCCCTATTAGAGCATATCGGCCAATGGTATGTCCACAGATTATCGTGGCATTCGCCCCGATACTGGCCCCCTCTTTCACCAAAGTTGAACCAAACTCCGCTTTTCTATCAATAAAACTCCGCGGGATGAGCACATTCGTAAAAACACAAGATGGCCCCAAAAAGACGTTGTCTTCACAAGTTACTCCGGAATAAACCGAAACGTTGTTCTGGATCTTCACATTATTCCCGAGCTTCACGCCACGCCCGATAAAAACATTTTGCCCGATATTGCAGTTCTCGCCAATAATACACTCGGCCGAAATATGTGAAAAATGCCAAATCCTTGTGTCTTCACCGATTGCGCACGGCTGATCGATATAGCTGGATTCATGAACAAAATATCCTTTGCTTTCCATAGGCTACTCCCCAAATTTAAATAAACGCTCTAATTAATTATATGCCTATGCTATTGTTCTGGCATTACCCTTTTTATTTCATTCTTGATTTGCAGAATAATTTCCTCCACTTCTTTGATCTTCATAAAAAAGATTAAAACGAAATAAACCAAGGCTCCGATTCCTATGGATACCAATAAGGCAACGTTTGCCCCCAGTAAAGTTAATAACGCTTCATTGGCAAATTTCGCGATAATCCCCATCACAATAGAGGCTATTACTATTTTTCCAAAAGACAAGGAAATATCCTTCAACCCAAAATGCCCAATCTTTTTCCTGAGGCTAATGAATAACAGCAGCGTACAAAATAAAGCGGAAATACTCGTTGCTAAAGCTAGTCCTCCTATTCCTAAATACCGGGAAAGCACAATGTTTAAAATAATATTCAAAAGTACCGCAATAGCCGCATTGATCATCGGCGTCTTGGTATCCTGCAAAGAATAAAAAGCCCTTGACAATACTTCTCTCAACCCAAAACCGACCATCCCTAAAGCATAGAAAAACAACGCATAAGAAGTCAAAGCAACCGCTTGCTCGTCAAAAGCCCCTCTGCCAAACAGCAGCCTCACAATCGGCTCCGCAAAAATCATCGCACCAACCGTAGCCGGAATTACCAATAAATTAATGCCGCTGATCGATTCGGATAAAATCTTTTTCAGCCCCTCCATATTCTTAGCCGCCGCCATCTTTGAAATCATGGGATACACTACCGTGGAAATAGATAATACAAATAACCCCTGCACAAATAGATTGAGCCTATTGGCATAATTCAATGCTGAAATACCGCCCTCCACAATTTGCGAAGCCAGTGTCTTATCCACCAAGACATTAATCTGATTAACTGACACACCTATGATTATGGGAAAAGATAAATATACCAGCTTCTTTAAATATTCATCATGTTTGTCTAGGACAAAATGATGTCGATAACCTTTTTTATGAATAAAGGGAATTAACAAAAGTAATTGACCCGAAATAGCTAAAACGCTGCCAAT
>CAZVLC010000381.1:0-1783 GCA_964627885.1 uncultured Peptococcaceae bacterium | reverse complement strand
TCTTTCCTATGCAAAGTAACCACCACCAGCTCCGGCCTGTTGAATAAGCGTAAGGGGATAATACTGTTCCCCAGACCCCGCGAAATAACCATGGTGGTATCTTGCTGAAGATGCAGGCCTTCCGTATATTGGGGAAAGAAACCCTGGTTCGGCGCGATTAATCCTCCCACAAAAGGGATTCTTACCTGTCCGCCGTGAGCATGACCGGAAAAAACCAAATCCACCTGACACTCGGCATAAAGCGCCAGCAACTCAGGACGATGCGCCAATAAAATATTTATCTGCTCTGCCTCGGTAGCCATATTTTGCCGAATGGCCTCGCGCATAAGAGCCTCTTGCCGTTCCTTCGAATGGCCAGCCGCTTCTTCGAGAAACTCCGGATCAACTATACCGATCAGATTAAAGCTGTTCTGCTGATGCTCAATGGCCACTGCTTTATTATCCAGGACAACTACGCCGATTGATGTTAACCGCGCCGCCAGTTCTTCATAGCGATTCGACCATTCTTCATTGTTGCCGGAAACATAATATACAGGGGCAAGCAAGACCGCTTGCTCCAGCAACATAATCGTCGGTTCTATATTCTTACTGCGATTATCAATCAAATCCCCGGTAACGACGATCAAATCAGGTCGTTGCTTTTTTATGGACGTGAACAACCTATCCCCATAGTTTTTATTATGCAGATCAGATAACTGCACAATACAATACCCGTCAAGCCCGGCCGGTACTTTTTCACTCTCATACGCATAAGGCGTAACCTCAAACGCGTTATTTTGCCACCAAACATACACTAAAACCACAGCTAAGACGATGAAGCCAAACAATATAGTCTTTATCCGTTTCTTCCCGTAAACAAGGGACTTTCTCATCAACACCCTCCAGTGTAAAACCTGATTTATTCCTGATTTTTATTGCGAACGCTATTGCTCGCTAATATTATCAGCCTCTGTTTGCGCCGCCACTAAACTTGTCGCCCCGTATTTTTCCCTTAAACGGGGTTTTTCGATTTTCCCGGTTGGATTACGCGGTACTTGGTCAAAGATAATGGCACGCGGCCGTTTATAGCGCGGTAAAGCAGTGCAGAATTCTTCGATATCGTTGGCTGTGCACTCATGATCCGGCTTTAACTCAATAATGGCGGCGGCAATTTCCCCCAGGCGTTTATCCGGCAACCCAATGACGGCCACATCCTTAATCGCTCCATGCGCTCGCAGAAAATCCTCGATCTGCACCGGATAAATATTCTCACCGCCGCTGATAATCACATCTTTTTTGCGGTCAACCAGATAAATAAACCCTTCTTCATCCATCCGCGCCATATCACCGGTAAATAACCAGCCGTCTTGCAATACCGCCGCCGTGGCTTGCGGGTCATTATAGTAACATTCCATTACGCCGGGACCCCTGACCGCTAATTCCCCGACTTCCCCTTGGACTACCGGACAGCGATGTTCATCGACAATCTTGGCTTCCCAGTTGAAGCCGGGTACACCAATAGCTCCAACCTTCCGAATATTCTCCACGCCCAAATGCACACAACCCGGTCCGATTGATTCACTGAGACCATAATTCGTGTCATACTGATGGTGCGGAAAATATTTTTTCCAACGATGAATCAAACTGGGCGGGACAGGCTGCGCCCCGATGTGCATTAGCCTCCATTGCGAAAGCTCATAATCCTCCAGCTTCACCGTGCCACTTTCAATGGCATCTAAAATATCCTGAGCCCAGGGAACCAGGAGCCACACGATCGTAATCTTTTCTTCCGAAACGGTTTTTA
>CAZVLC010000380.1:0-1786 GCA_964627885.1 uncultured Peptococcaceae bacterium | reverse complement strand
TACATCAAGCGCCAGGGATACTGATCAGGTAATTTACTGCTGATAACCCTGGCAATAGGGGTAGTCATTTCCGACCTTAAGGCCAAAATTCGTCCATCCCGATCGGTCAATTTGTATAAATGATCAGGGCCACACAAGTTTTCCCCCGGTAATAGGACCTGATAATACTCCATCAGCGGCGTATTAATCTCCTCATAACCCCATAAGGAAATAGCCGCTAATAACCGATTAACCAACTCCCTTTTCCGATACGCCTCTCCCGGCAGCCAATCCCGCATTCCCGGTGGGATGTGGAAATTATCTCTGCTCACTTTTGCACACATCCTTTATCTAGTTAAATTGTTAACGTATTAACATAATTGATTATCTATATTTTAAGAGCAAAACCACAATTTGTCAAGAAAAAATTAGCCCGACTAAAAGTGAAATATGAATGTAAAGAAGACAAACGAACATATATTCGATATATCATTGATTTATTTATTATCCTGATATATAATTTTGTTATGAATTGTCAACGCCACTTAATGATAAACAATACTTTTATTTGAAAGCCGAGGTATCATTGAAAATGGCAAAAAACAAATTAGTTAGACCGGTATTAAAATGGGTCGGCGGAAAACGGCAGATTATTAATCAAATAATTGAATATGTTCCTAAAAATTTTTCAACCTACTATGAGCCATTTCTAGGTGGAGGCGCTGTTCTATTTGAACTTCAACCAAAAAAAGCTATTATAAATGATATAAATGCCGAATTAATTAATCTTTATGAAATCATAAAAAAAAATGTGGAAGAACTTATTGAGGATTTAAAACAACATAAAAACGAAAAAGCTTACTTCTATCATTTAAGGGAATTGGATCGTAATAAAGAAGAGTATAATCGCCTTACCCCCAGCCAAAAAGCTGCCCGTCTTGTTTACTTGAACAAAACATGCTATAACGGCCTTTTTCGGGTAAACAAAGCAGGACAATTTAATACCCCCTTTGGAAACTATAAAAATCCCAATATAGTGGACGAGTATACTTTAAAAGCCGTAAGCAATTATTTCAACAAAGCACAAATTAGTTTTACGTGCCAAGATTTTGAAGACACATTAAAAGGAATAAGAAAGGGAGCTTTTGTCTATTTTGATCCGCCTTATGATCCGATTTCCGACACCTCCAGTTTCACCGGTTATGATAAAGGTGGTTTTGACCGAAACGAACAAATAAGACTGAAAAAAACCTGTGATTGGTTAAATGATAAAAATGTTAAATTCCTGCTTTCAAATTCAGCAACTGATTTTATTAAGGAACTATATAAGGATTATAAAATTGTGACAGTGCAAGCTAAAAGAGCGATAAACTCCATATCGGAAAAGCGTGGAGAAATTGATGAAGTGTTGGTGATGAATTTTGAGTGTCAATAACAATGAGACCACAAAAAATAATCAGGCTTGGACCCATTTATTTGACAAATACAAAATATTAGATCACATTAACCGTCATGGTAGTTTTGAAATTACCGCAACCCAAATTAACGAATTCAGAGAAGCAAGACTAATGACTAAATTTGACCATAGTATCAATCTTCCTAAATTATTCTCTGACAATAACTTAGCAATTCTACCTATTACCAGAGGAAATTATATTATTGCCCAATTTAAAGCATATAAGGAATTTGAACAGCAGGATAAACAGATTATACCGGTCACTTTTCCCGATTACATAGAAAGCATTGATTATGAAAACATAACTAGTGAAGCAATGGCGATAAACTGCGCTTTTGTTTCAAACATAAT
>CAZVLC010000379.1:0-1801 GCA_964627885.1 uncultured Peptococcaceae bacterium | reverse complement strand
GGCAAACCATGTCCGTAAATGATGAGAGGAACGGGCAAATACTCTTGAATCCATTTTTCATCATCGATTTCCTGCAGTGCAAAAACCTTTTCGATTTCGTGAAGGTCTTTTTTAAACAGCCCATCGTGATCGCCATAGATTGCGATAATCGATTTTTCCAGCATGCCGTTTTGGTCAAGTTCATCTAGAAATTGGCCAATTGCATAGTCGGTATAGTGGATGCTTTGCAGATAATTGCCTATATGGGAATTAGCCAAGGGTGAGTTTAATTCTAAGAAAGATTTATTTGCAGGCATATAGTAAGGATAGTGGCTGGTTAAGGTGATGATCAGAGCATAAAAAGGCATTTTGGAAGCTTGTAAAATAGGAATAGACTGCTTAAACATGGCTTCGTCACTGAGCCCCATGCCAATTTCTTCGGTCATCTGTAGCTTTTCCAGAGAATAATATTTTTGAAAGCCTAAGTTCGGATAGACTTGATGACGGTTCCAAAAATTGGCTTCATCAGCATGAATGGCTAGGGTATCATATCCTTTATTTTTTAAGAGCTTTGGGAGCGAATCATATACATTATTGGGGTGAACAAAAAAGGTACTGCCTTTTTCTAAAGGGAAAAGAGAAGTATTGATGATTAATTCGGCATCAGAGCTGTTGCCACGAATGGTTTGCGGATAAAAGTGCGGAAAATAGAGGCTATTTTGCAGAAGTTTATTAAGGTTCGGGGTAATTTCTTGGTTATCGACGGTTTTCCCGATGACAAAGTTTTGCAGTGATTCAACTTGGATGACGATCAAATTTTTCCCTTCACCGATATTTTGGTATACGGTAATGTCGTTTGCTACAGTTTGTTTTTGTTTAGTGTCAAACCAATCTTGGATGGCAGTGCGTATTTCCGGCGTAAGTTGGATGTTTTGATCTTTCACAAAAAAGATGAGATCCACAAAATGAAATCCTAAAGGTCCATAGGCATAAAAAGTGTCATTGGCAGTATATCTATGCATTTCTCCGTTTCCATATTGCCTGAGATCGTGGACGGGGTAATAGGAAGCGAGAAATAAACCAAGGGTTAATCCAGATACAGCCAGGAGTCGAGATGTATTTACGGAAGAAAATCTGAAGAAATAAAGGAGGGGCAACAAGATGAGGTCCGGTATAAAGAGTAAATCTGACCACTGAAAAAGATAAAAGATACTTGGACCTAAATCGGTGAGGTTTGCTGATTGCATAAAAACATAGATAGAGATAGGTGTAGCAAAGTAACGGAAATAAAGTAGATCGGCGATGATAAAAAAAGTCACCAAAAAGTCGAGAGCATAGAGATATATTTTGCGTGCCTTCGCCTGAAAAAAACAAGCCGGGCTCAGCAAAAGCATAATTAAACCGACAGTAGTCAATATTACACTATCAATTGTCATATCCAAGTTAAGGGCTAAACCCCCAAAGTATATCTTACAAAATAATATGATGAAAGTTATTATCAGCATTTTTTATCTCCACAAATTTGATTATTGAATAAATTCCTTAATAAATTATACATGATAAACGAGGATGAGAAGAAGACAATATATGGTATTACCTATATATAATGTTGTGTATTACGGAAAAATAGGGAGTTTAGTAATAGACATAGCGATTATTCTTTATTTAAGTTTTACTAGGAAACTGTAAGGGGAGAGCATTATAATAGAAAATAGGGTCAGAAAATAGCATAATAATATGGAAAATTACTTTCAAATCCTAATGGACGATTAGGGAGGGGATTATTAAACGCTAATTAAGCTGATTTTTAGGCGATTTAGCA
>CAZVLC010000378.1:0-1807 GCA_964627885.1 uncultured Peptococcaceae bacterium | reverse complement strand
CCGCCTCCAGTTGACGGGGGAATCGCATTTCGGACAATTTCATTTCGTAATCCTTTTGAACGTCATTTCTAATTAAATATAGTTTCCGAAGAAACAGGAATGCGGGGAATATTTAAGTGCCTGCAAATTTTGCTGCAAGCTCTTCCAATTCATCCCAGCGGCTGTACGCCGTTACTAAATCCGCCTCAAGCGCGGCAAGCTGATTGTTTATGTCCAGTACACGGGTGGGATTGTTAGTTTTATATAAATCCGGAGAATTGAGCAACTCCATCAGATCAGCTTTTGTTTTTTCCATCTTTTCAATCTTGCTTGGCAACCAGGCCAGCTCCTGCGTTTCTTTGAAAGACAATTTACTTTTTTCTCTTGGCTGCTTTTCTTTTTTGGCCTTCACTTCTTTGGGCAGAGCCCCCTTTATTTCGGCGCGCTGCCTGAGCCAGTCATCATAACCGCCCACATATTCCTCCATACGCCCTTCCCCTTCCAGCACAATTGTGGAGGTGACTACGTTGTTGAGAAACGTTCGGTCGTGGCTGACAAGCAAGATTGTGCCACTGTATTCCAAAAGACGATCCTCCAAAAGCTCGAGAGTTTCCACGTCCAGATCGTTGGTTGGCTCATCGAGGACCAGCACATTGGACGACGTGCAAAAGAGCTTTGCCAAAAGCAGACGGTTTTTCTCGCCGCCGGAAAGCGACTGCACAGGCGCCTGGATCTGCGTGGGCGGGAAAAGAAAATCCTGCAGATAACCGACAACGTGCCGGGGCGCACCATTGATAAAAACCGTATCATTGCCATCCGCGACATTGTCCCGCAGCGACTTCGTCTCATCAAACTGCGCACGCAGCTGATCGAAATAGGCAATGGCAATGTTGGTTCCCAGCCGCAGCTTTCCATCGGCCACCGGCAGCTCACCCAACAGTACTTTGATCAGCGTGGTCTTGCCGCAGCCGTTGGGTCCGATGATGCCGACACGATCGCCGCGCATAATCCTTGTGGAAAAAGAATCAATAATCTTTTTGTCCGCATAAGCAAATCTGATTTTATCGGTCTCAACCACCAGCTTGCCGCTACGCCGGGCTTCGGAAACGGTAAGTTTCACATTCCCGTCGCGCTCGCGTCTCCGTGCGCGGTCTTCACGCATGGCCTGAAGCGCTCTTACGCGTCCTTCATTGCGGGTGCGCCTTGCCTTGATGCCCTGTCGAACCCAGACTTCTTCTTTGGCCAGTTTTTTGTCAAAGGTCTGCCACTGGCTTTCTTCGGCCTCCTGCAAAGCCTGCCGTCTTTCCAGATAGCTCGCGTAATCGCAGGCATAAGAAAAAAGATTGCCCCGATCGATTTCCACAATGCGTGTGGCGATCTTTTGCAGAAAGGTCCGGTCGTGCGTAACAAACATAATGGTCTTATCGTAATTCTGCAAAAACTCCTCCAGCCAGAGAATGGAATCAATATCCAGGTGGTTGGTTGGCTCATCCAGAAGCAGGATATCGGGATCATAAACGAGCGCGCGGGCCAAAAGCACCCGGCGTTTCAACCCCGCCGAGAGCAGGCCGAATTCAACGTTTTCATCCAGCCCGACCCACGAGATCATGGCTTCGACCTGCTGATGAAACCGCCAGGCGCCTGTCGCCTCCAGTTGGTTCTGCGCCTGATCCATTTTATTGAGCAGGCTTTGGTCATAGCCTTTAGACATCCGCAGGGTCAGATCGTGATAAGCATGCAGCAAATCCAGATGCTCCTTTCCCCCTGAGGCAATGGGCTTTTGAGAAACCGTGGTACGTGGCAGCAGGTAGGGGGTTCGTAAGAACAA
>CAZVLC010000377.1:0-1809 GCA_964627885.1 uncultured Peptococcaceae bacterium | reverse complement strand
TCAGTAATGCCGAAATCGGGAATGAATATTAAGGTGATAAAAGAAAGGGTCATGAAAGGAGATGGCATTTCACATCCCAAGGCATTCATCGCTTGCAGCAACTGCTTCTGAATCGTTGCCACCTGCACGCCATCAAGTCTGGAAAGTAACCCGGCAATGGGGAGAGGCAACTCTCCCAATATCTTTCCCTCAGCAACAACTACCAGGGCTCCCTCGAGCTCAACTGCTCGATTTACAGCCAACAACATGTCTTCTGCGTTAGTACCTACAACAGTAATATTATGGTGGTCATGACCCACTGAGGTTGCTATAGCACCCCGTTTCAGACCAAAGCCTCGAATAAACGATTTTCCGATATTTCCATTTTTTCCATAGCGTTCTATACATGCTATATGGAGGACATCAGCATCCACATCGGATGCAAGATATCCGTTCTGTACCTGGACCTCAGCCTGTTGTGCCTCAGTAAGCAACGATACAGGGGAAGCACCAATAACATGAACAGTCGCAGCAACAGCATTTTTCGGGGCCTTTATCAGTAGGTTTTCTGGTTTCAGCTGGTGTTTCAAGGTAACAGTATGCAGCAATACCTCGGAGTACTCTGGCTGATCAAAAGGCTTTGATAACTTCCCTGTTTCTACAAGAAGCTCTCCCTTGGCAATCACAGAATCAATCTTACACTCGTCCAAAGATGAGAGCAGGACGATATCAGCATACTTTCCAGGCGAAATACTACCATGAAGATCATCTATCTTTAGGCTCTCGGCTGGATTGAGGCTCGCCATCTGAATTGCCACTACAGGATCCACACCTGCAGCAATGGCCATACGGATTTTGTGATCCATATGCCCATAGACATTAAGGTACTGGCAACGACCATATCGATGATAATAAAAGGAAGATACAGAATAAAGCCAATTTGGAAAGCGGTTTTTAACTCACTGATTGCAAAAGCAGGAATAAGAACATGTGTGGGAATTTGTTCCGGGCCTTCCGGTTTTGGTAATTGCGATAAATTAACAAACAACGCCAGATCTTTTTCTCTCGTTTGTTCGATCATAAACTCACGCATCGGAGTAATCGCTTTTTGATAAGCACTTTCTTGAGTTATTTCTTTATTTAAATAAGGCTGCAACGCATTCTGATTGATCTCTGTCCAAACGGGAGCCATTGTAAAAAAAGTCAAAAAGAGAGCTAAACCAACTAAGACCTGGTTCGGAGGCATCTGTTGAGTAGCTAAAGCATTACGTAAAAAAGAAAATACCACAATAATCCTGGTAAATGAGGTCATTAAAATTAAGATAGCCGGAGCAAGGGTTAAGATTGTTAACAGAGCTAAAATCTGTAACGATAATACCACATCCTCCGGCTGATCGGAAGACTTCACATCCAGCCCAATACTAGGTATCGCCACAGGAGCTGCAACTGCCTCAACAGAAATAAGTCCAACCAGCATCAGAATTATAAACAGCAAAACTATTTTTTTTTGCTTGGATTTATTCATCCCTATCCCTCCCTTTGGATATTTCCTGGGATAGGTGCTGACTTTTGCGGAATTGTTCGGCTAGTTGCTGCTGAAAAGATGATTCTTTGGCCTTTTCAGAACTTTTCCGGAAAGGAAGTTTACTCCTTAATATTTTCCCGATACCGCTTGGCAGAATATCGTCAATTTGTTGAAGATTATCCTTAATCTCTTCCCATTTTTTCGTATTTGTATCAATTTCTTTGAGAACACTGATTTGCCCATCGCTAACTGCCACAATACAAGTGAGATCATATATTTCTATTAAATATAAGCCACGGTTTG
This sequence comes from uncultured Peptococcaceae bacterium, assembly GCA_964627885.1. Taxonomy (GTDB): domain Bacteria; phylum Bacillota; class Peptococcia; order DRI-13; family DTU073; genus UBA3937. The sequence continues at coordinate 2 of CAZVLC010000377.1, read as the reverse complement.
CC
>CAZVLC010000376.1:0-1819 GCA_964627885.1 uncultured Peptococcaceae bacterium | reverse complement strand
TGGGGCAGGAGGAAATTCTCTTTAGCGAGAAATTCGCTTGTGTGGATTGCGGGATCAGCTATGACGAGCTTTCCCCGCGGATGTTTTCTTTTAATAATCCATACGGCGCTTGCCCTGAGTGTACCGGGTTAGGCTTCAAGATGGAGATTGACCCTGAGCTGGTCATCCCTCATCCGGAGAAATCTTTAGTACAAGGAGCGATCGAACCGTGGAACAAAAGTACGGCGCTTTGGTATCAAGGAATGCTGGCGGCGGTGGCAAAGCAGTATAACATTTCGCTTTCCACGCCGTTTCAGGATTTGACGGCAGATGAAAAAAAGATAATTTTGTACGGGACCGGGAAGGAAAAGGTCCGTTTTAGTTATTGCAATAATCAAGGTGACCTGCGGATGATTGATACTGTTTATGAGGGGGTTATCCCTAATCTGGAGCGGCGGTTCCGGGAGACCCAGTCGGACTACGCTAAGCAGGATATTGAGTCCTACATGAGCAGTAAAGTGTGTCCGCGTTGCCAGGGAGCGAGGCTGAAGGAAGAAAGCCTTGCGGTTACCATTCAGGGGAAGAATATTCAGGAGGTTACCTGTCTTTCGGTGGGGGAAGCCTTGGATTTTTTCTGCTCTTTGCAGTTGACGGAGCGGGAAGAGTATATTGCCCGGCAGATTTTGAAGGAAATTCGCCAGCGGTTAGGTTTTTTGGTGAATGTAGGACTTGATTATGTGACTTTGCATCGCCCGGCCGGCACTTTATCCGGTGGGGAGGCGCAGCGTATCAGATTGGCGACGCAGATTGGGTCCAGCCTGATGGGTGTGCTGTATATCCTGGACGAGCCTTCCATTGGTTTGCACCAGCGGGATAACAACAGATTGATTCAAACGCTGGAATCTTTACGGGATATAGGAAATACTGTTTTAGTAGTGGAACATGATGAAGATACAATGTATGCCGCAGACTACATTATTGATATTGGACCGGGGGCCGGAGTGCACGGCGGAGAAATTGTGGCCCAGGGAACGGCGGAAGAGATTAAACAGGTGGAAAACTCGGTGACCGGCGCGTATTTAAGCGGCCGGAAAGCGATTCCTGTTCCGCCGGTGCGGCGCGCTACGAATGGGAAGTGGCTGGTGGTCAAAGGCGCGCGGGAGAACAACCTGAAAAATATTGAGGCGGCGATTCCCTTAAATGTCTTTACCTGTGTTACCGGAGTGTCCGGTTCCGGAAAGAGTACGTTAGTGAACGAGATTTTGTATAAGACCTTAGCTCATGAGTTGCATGGGGCGCGCGCCAAAGGGGGGGCTCATGAGGCGATTGAAGGATTAGCGTATTTGGATAAGGTGATTAATATTGACCAATCGCCGATCGGACGGACGCCGCGGTCTAATCCGGCCACATATACCGGGGTTTTTGACACCATTAGGGAAGTATTTGCTCAGACTACCGAAGCGCGGATTAGGGGATATCAGCCGGGACGGTTTAGTTTTAACGTGCGGGGCGGGCGTTGTGAGGCATGCAGCGGTGACGGGATTATCAAGATAGAAATGCACTTTCTGCCGGATGTTTATGTGCCCTGTGAGGTTTGCAAAGGGAAGAGATATAACCGGGAGACGTTAGAGGTCAAGTATAAAGGCAAGTCGATTGCGCAGGTTCTGGATATGACGGTAGATGAAGCGGTAGAGTTTTTCCAAAATCACCCGAAGATTTACCGGAAACTGAAGACCATGCAGGATGTCGGCTTAGGCTATATCCACCTGGGGCAGCCCGCCACAACACTTTCTGGGGGCGAGGCGCAGCGGGTGAAATTGGCGACGGAATTGAGTCGGCG
>CAZVLC010000375.1:0-1820 GCA_964627885.1 uncultured Peptococcaceae bacterium | reverse complement strand
ATATGCGAAATTGAAATAGCCTTCGGACATTCAGCTTCGCAGGCACCTGTATTGGTACAGTTACCAAAGCCGAGTTCATCCATTTTACCAACCATTGCTTTAGCACGGGCAGCACGCTCCACTTTTCCCTGAGGCAACAATGCAAGCTGACTTACTTTTGCAGCTACGAAAAGCATAGCCGAACCATTTTTACATGCAGCTGCACAGGCACCGCAACCAATACATGCAGCCGCATCCATAGCTTCGTCGGCAGCATATTTAGGAATTGGAATTGCATTACCATCGGGTATTCCACCGGTATTTACCGACACATAGCCACCAGCCGGTATAATTTTATCGTAAGCGCTACGATCAACAATAAGATCCTTGATCACAGGAAAACCTGTAGAACGCCATGGCTCTACCGTAATGGTTTCACCATCGCTGAAACGACGCATGTGTAACTGACAGGTGGTAGTTTCAGGATCCATACCATGTGGATGTCCGTTGATATAAAGACTACACATACCACAGATACCCTCGCGGCAATCGTGATCGAATGCAATCGGTTCTTTACGTTCCTTCACCAAACGTTCGTTCAATACATCAAGCATTTCGAGGAACGAACTATCGGTGGATACATTATCCAGTTTATATGTCTCAAAAGCTCCTTTTGCTTTCGGACCGGCCTGACGCCATATTTTGAGTGTTACATTTATACTTTTTTCCATGATTCTTGCTAATTACGGGTTACGCTTTGTAGTTACGTTGTTGACGTTTGATAAATTCGTATTCGAGCATTTCTTTCAGCAGCGTAGGCTCTTCACCTTCGCCGTTGAATTTCCAGCAGGAGGCAAAAGCAAACTCTTCGTCGTTACGAAGCGCTTCGCCTTCGGGTGTCTGGTACTCTTCGCGGAAATGTCCACCACACGACTCTTCGCGCATCAAAGCATCACGGGCCATGAGCTCACCAATTTCGATAAAGTCGGCCACACGCAAAGCTTTTTCAAGCTCAATATTCATGTCGGCACTCTGTCCGGGTACATATACTTTGGTCCAGAAAGTCTTGCGAATTTCCTGAATTCTTTCGAGCGCATGTTGCAAACCTTCTTTATTACGACCCATACCTACGAAATCCCACATTACCAACCCAAGTTCGCGGTGAATAGAATCCACTGAGCGGTCGCCCTGAATTTTCATGATTTTTTCGATCCGTTCGCTTACAGCTTTTTCGGCTTCTTTAAACTCGGGCAAATCGGTACTCATACGGGGCACCTGAATCTGATCGGCTAAGTAATTTTGAATGGTATAAGGAAGCACAAAATAACCATCGGCCAATCCCTGCATAAGAGCCGAAGCACCCAAGCGGTTTGCACCGTGGTCTGAGAAATTAGCTTCGCCGATACAGAACAATCCCGGCACCGATGTCTGTAGTTCATAATCCACCCAGATACCACCCATTGTATAGTGTATGGCGGGGTAAATCATCATTGGAGTATTATAAGGATTGTCATCCACAATTTTTTCGTACATCTGGAAAAGGTTCCCGTAACGTGCACGAATTACATTTTCACCAAGACGATCGATAGCCGACGAAAAATCGAGATATACTGCCAATCCGGTATTACCTACTCCAAAACCTGCATCGCAACGTTCTTTGGCAGCACGCGAAGCTACATCCCGCGGCACAAGGTTACCAAAAGCCGGATAACGACGCTCGAGGAAGTAATCACGGTCGTCTTCTTTCAAATCCGTTGGTTTGAGTTTACCTGCACGGATAGCTTCAGCATCTTCTTTTTTCTTGGGAACCCAGATACGACCATCGTTACGCAACGACTCCG
>CAZVLC010000374.1:0-1837 GCA_964627885.1 uncultured Peptococcaceae bacterium | reverse complement strand
GTCATAAAACAGAACCGCTTCCCTTTTGCCCCTTCGGTGAACTGGAGGCTTATATTAAAAGTGATACGGATTTTCTCCCCACTAATCATCACGTCGAAATATACGGCTACTGTAAAAAGTGCCGTAAGGATTTATAGCCTAATCAATGCACAAAGAATAAGACATAACCACTATAAAGCACGGCGAATACAGCTAAAACAGCCACCCCCACCGCACCTCTTTTTTTCTTCTTTTGCCGCCATAACCATAAGGCATAGAACCCTGTATATATACCCACCAATATAGCTACTAGCCAAAGTAAAAAATCAGTAATCAGAATGCTCATCTCAATTATCTTCTCCTCCTATCTTATTAATGAATCGGTGCAGTTTCGGTCATCATTCCTGTCCGTCTTACATAAAATTCCGTTTGGACACTCACCTGATACTGCGGATATTTTTGTAACCAATCATAATTTATCCAATCTTGCCATGTCCAAAAATCAATGCGCGTAAATTCGCCAAAGCCAAAAATATCGCTGCGATATTCTTCCTGAGTTTTGCGAATTAACCGGGATGAAGCTTGCGTAACCCAATTACTTACATAACCCTCGAGCTGCCTTTTCAACTTGCCTTGCTCATAATTTTTTCCACTTTGGATCGATAATATCTCCCCCTCCAAAAAAAGCCGTACATTAATTTGCTCCTTAGCAGGATCGACTTTAATTTCCGGACTGCGTCCTTCCTTAAGCTCGATTACGATTATCTCGTTCCCTCCTTCCCTAAGGTTGGGATCGGGGAAAGTAAAATTACCGTGAATAAAATTGCCTGTAAGCATCTGATAATATCGGGTTTCCTCCCCATTCAAGAGACCCACAAGCCGGTCTTCTTTAAAAACAGCCAGCCCGATTATCTCAATTTTATTACCACCTTCGCGGGGAATTTCTCCCGGCAAATAGGCCATGCCCTCTTGTACCTTTTCTTGGGTTGTTTTTGTATTTTTACTTTTCTCCTCTTCTTTTTGTTGCTCTTCCTTCTTTTTTTGTGTGCCAACCAAGGCGGCAATCGGTTGCCTGCCGGGAGAATTCCGTCCTTCATAAAATTTATGAATATCCGCATCGGGAATTAAACCCGTTATATCTGCACCGCTCATAAAAATATCAAACTGCCGCGAAGGATATCTTTCAAAAATCAAGTTAATATTTTCCTTAATAAACTGTTTAGCTTTCCCTTGCGTAACCAACAAATAATTAGTACGGCGTACTTCGCGGCTTCTCACCAGTGGATTAATATATTTACTTAAGCCATCTCGGGCAATCTCCTCGGAAACAACGATCGCTTTATTATGGATTAGCGTTAACTGCTTACTGATAAAAGAATCGGCTATCTCTACCGCCCCAAAAATAGAAGGTGCTTCAACCGAAATCGCTTCCGTTGCCTTTTCTCCTTGCCCACCTTCAATCGGCTGTGGTATCGCCAACTGAAAAGTAATTTCAAGAATATTTTCTTTTCCCTTGTCAATACCGATAAGCATAATATAGCCTAACTCATCAGTTTCCTTCGAACCCCAACAACCGGACATAATCAGAAAAAACATCCAAAGCAATAAAAACAACCCAACCTTTTGCTTCATTTAGTCCCGTTTTCCCCTTTCTTTCTTAATAAAGCAATGAAGAAAATAAACAAGGGCAAAGCAGAAGTGATCATCCAGCCATAGGTCATACTAAGAAAGCTCTCCAAATATACTGTTTCAATCATATCATGTAGCGTAAAAGCAATAGTAAAGAGCAATAAGCAAAAAACCGCCAAAAGCGGATGATAATAGGGCAGCTTTAAAGTATCCTTTAAAATATGCAGCG
>CAZVLC010000373.1:0-1839 GCA_964627885.1 uncultured Peptococcaceae bacterium | reverse complement strand
GACAGTTCTGGGAATATTACCAGTCTAGCTCCCTCGTACGCTGCAGCCTTCATGACTCTCCTGTAGGTTGCAAGATTATTTTGTATGTTCCCAAGCTCTACGGCAATTTGAGCAATAGCAATTGTGTGTTTCATATCTATCTGGTTTACCCTCTATCCCAAAAGAAAGGATTTTCCGCTATTGAAACAGGTTCAATAGCGGAAAAATTCCCTTACCATATCTTATTTTGACTTTTCTCTTTCAGTATAGTAACAACTAGAAAAATTATATTTCCAATAATTCCCAATGTAGAAAGAATTATTAGTCCGGCTACAAACCAAAATGGCATAATCATGATACTACCTCCTTTGCTTTGGAAACCTTAAATAGGTTCCAGTCAAAGTTAGCCTTTTTCATTTTCATTACAATAAGAAAAACGGGCAGAGATACAATTGCAGACGCAACTGCAGCACCAAAAGATGAGATAAATACTGCGGTAATCACTCCAGCAAGGGAACCGGCAATCATACCGGCAATAGCTGCCTCAGCACTAGGTTCTTTTGAATACAGACCAAATACTATTGGCCAAATCATTGAACATACCATGGCAGCAGAGAAAAATATCATCTGTCCCATTGTTCCCGGTTGAAACCAAGCGAACATTGCAGTGATAACACCGAGGAACAATACGGTAAGCTTGTTAATCTTCATTATTTTTTCATCGCTGGCATGTGGATTGATTCTCTTACAATAGATATCATTAACAAGAAGTGAACTAACTCCGGCAAGCAGAGAATCAAGAGATGAATAGATTGCACCGAGAACAACAAATATAATCAAAAGAGCACCAATTCCACCTAAATATTGAATGGCTAGCATCGGGAAAATCATATTCATTTGGGGGAAATCTAGATTGGTCGCAATAGCTACCAAACCGGCAGCTCCAGCCAACACGGGAATTGACATCCACATGAGACCTCCAGCTTTCCATCCTTTTTTAACTACATCTTCACGCATAGAATGAACACGTACCCACCAGAGATTTGAGTGGAAAATTTCTCCTAAACTGAAGACCGCACTGTTAAATGCATACATAAGTCCAAGAGGTTTGAGCATATCGAATCGATCAGGTAGGTTCTGCATTACTCCACCATAGAGATTTGCCATACCCATTTTGGAAATAATGATTGGAACCACAATAACAACACTTGTCATAATCATGAGACTCTGAATAAAGTCAGTACCAACAACGGCTTTCATACCACCAACCATTGTGTATACAACACAGACAGTGGTAATAAGCAACATTCCCACGTGGTACGGAATACCAAAAACAAGATTCAGAAGCAGACCTCCTCCCATCGCCTGTGTGACAAGAAAAGCAAGATTATAGACATTGGATAGAATCATGTAGATAACCCAGGTTGGTTTGCCGTACCGAATCTGTATAAACTCTCCGCTCGAAAGACCTGCAGGCATAAGGGTTTTAATCCTCTTGGCCACCGACCCGAACCAGATAACACCTACACCACCAAGACCGTATCCTATCATTCCCCACAGACCCGCTTGAAATCCGAGCTCAGGAGCAGCTAATACCGTATTGGCAGTACACCATGTTGCCATAATTGTTGCAGATCCAGCGGCTAAACCAACTTTTCGACCAGCAACCATAAAATCTTCACTTGTTTTGACTTTTCTTCCCCAAAACCATCCTAGAACAAGCCATAGAATTCCAAATCCTATGACGATTATCCAAGCAATCGCACCAGGTAAAATAGGTTCCATTATTCCTGCCCCTCCTTATTGTGCTTATCTTCCTTCTCAAATTTGCGAATGATGTAATACATGTATGCCATCACA
>CAZVLC010000372.1:0-1844 GCA_964627885.1 uncultured Peptococcaceae bacterium | reverse complement strand
CATATAGGTGATTTTCACTTCCTGCTCACAAAAAACATTACTCATTCCGTTTCCGGCTCCTAAAACAAATTGACCGCCGGGGACTTGGTAAGCTAACCCGGAAGTGGATATGCCGGTTACTTCTTCCGTTAAGGGAAAAAGCGAAAGTGTCTCTCCCTTTTGCCCCGTTAAACTCATTTCCGGTTTTACTAAAAAAATTTCCTGCCAAGGATCAATAATTCTAACATCTACCTGCTGTGCCTGAGGTAACGCCAGCAGCATGACATTGGCCAAGGCATGGTCAAAACGGCCGCCTAAACAACCTACCATGATAATCTGTTGAAAGCCTAACTCCAAGGCTTTCAGCAGGCATAAATGGGTATCGGTATAATCCTTCTCGCGGGGGAATTTACATAAATCAATCTCCCGGCTTTGTAAATCCCTGATTTCTTCTTCCTGTAAGGAGTCCAGATCACCCAGCACTAAATGAGGGGTAATCCCCAGCCGTTTCGCATGCCTGACTCCCCCATCGGCGCAAATCACCATTTCGGCATCGTGAAGAAGCTGTCGATGAAATTCTTCATCTGCTAATTCTCCTCCGGCAATAATGACGCATTTTTTCATTTGATCTTACCTTTCCGGTAATTGTTTATAGGGCTCTAAAAGCTGCGCCACTGCTTGCGCCGGATTTGCGTGGTTGAATACGGCGGACCCGGCTACCAATACATTTGCCCCAGCCTCCACGACCAGCGGTGCAGTCTCCCGATTAATCCCACCGTCGACCTCCAGATAGAGTTCGGGGTTTCTTTCTACCGCCCATTCATTTAACATTCTTATTTTAGGAAGAACATTAGTAATAAAGCGCTGCCCCCCGAATCCCGGATTTACCGTCATTAACAGAACTAAATCTAGGTCCTCTAAAAGATATTCTATCGTCTGCAAAGAAGTATGCGGATTTAAAGCTACGCCTGCTTTCGCCCCTGAATCCTTAATCGCCTGTATGGTACGATGCAAATGGGGACAAGCTTCGGCGTGCACCGTAATCAGGTCCGCTCCGGCCAGGCGGAAATCATTTAAATATAACTCCGGTTTTTCAATCATTAAATGGACATCAAAGAAAAGCTGACTTTTCGGTCGTAATGCTTTTACTACACCCGGTCCGATGGTAATGTTCGGCACAAAATGCCCATCCATTACGTCCAGATGCAACCAATGCGCACCTGCCTTTTCCACAAAAGCTACCGATTCTCCCAAACGGCTGAAATCCGCCGCTAAAATTGACGTTGCCAATAATACCATCTTTAATATCTCCTTTCCGACGCCATAACTTCTGCCAGTAGGGCTAAATAACGTTCATATCGGCCCTTGTTTACTAAACCTTTTTCTACTGCCTCTTTCACGGCACAATCCGGTTCGTCACGATGCAAGCAACTCTTAAATCGACATAAATCCTGATATGCACCAAACTCAGGATAATAACTCATTAGTTCTTCCCGGTGGAAATTCTCGGGAAGGTTTAGCCTGCTGAAGCCGGGTGTATCAACTAACAAACCGCCCTCCGCCAGTGCCAATAACTGCGCATGCCTGGTGGTATGCTTCCCTCGACTGATTTTCGCACTTACTTCTCCGGTCACGAGCTGCTGCCCATTCTGCAAAACATTCAACAAGCTGGATTTTCCTACCCCGGATGCCCCGGAAAAGACCGTGATTTTCCCGGACATGAGCGCTTGCAGCTGTGTAATTCCTCTTCCCTCGCTTATACTGGTAAGCACTACTGGATATCCGGCTTGCGCATAACATTTTTGCAATGAAACAGCTTTCTCCCCCTCAACCAAATCGGCCTTATTCAAACAAATAACCGGACT
>CAZVLC010000371.1:0-1845 GCA_964627885.1 uncultured Peptococcaceae bacterium | reverse complement strand
CCTCAGCCATTTTTCCCTTGCTGACCATTTTGTCCAGACTCTTTTTAATGGCATTAATTGCCTTTTCCAATGAAGCATCGGAGATATCATTCAGCACCACATCATAACCTGCTGCCGCGCTTACCTGAGCAACTCCAAGACCCATAGCCCCTGCGCCGATAATTGCAATAGTCTTTACCTCCATCATTAAACATCCTTTCTTAAATTTTATTTACCCATGAAATTTGCCTTCCTTTTGTCAACAAACGCTGACAGCCCTTCTTTTCCATCAACGGTACCGAAACATTCAGCAAATAATTCAATTTCAGTTTTTAAAGCGTTTTCGAGATCCATATCCGCTCCGGTATCTATAGCTGCTTTTGCCAAAGTCAACATTACATTTGACTTCTCCCCAATTTTCCTTGCGGTCTTTAAGGCCTCTTCCATAAGAGTTTCAGGACTCACAACGCGGTTTACCAGTCCTATTTCGAAGGCCCGTTGGGCGTCTATAGTCATGCAGGTGTATATCATCTCTTTTGCTCTTCCGGCTCCGATAAGCCGTGCAAGTCGTTGGGTACCACCCCCGCCAGGAATAATCCCTACATTCACTTCCGGCTGACCAAATTTTGCTTTTTCCGATGCTACCCGAAGGTCGCAGCACATTGCTACCTCAAGACCCCCTCCAAAAGCAAATCCATTAATTGCTGCTATTGTAGGTCGCGGGAATTTAGCAATTTTTTGTTGGGCATCATTAACTCTTAATGCAAAATCTCTGGCTTCCAACAGTGAACACTGAGACATCTCGGAAACATCAGAGCCAGCAATAAAAGATTTTTCCCCGGCTCCAGTAATGACCACAACATCTACCTCAGGATCATCTTTCATCTTTTCAAAAACTTCGCCAATTTCCCTAAACACCTGGGAATTTAATGCATTAAGAACTTCCGGCCGTTCTATCACTAAAACCATGATTTTGTTTTGCAGTTCGCATCGTATATATTTAAATTCGTATAGCATGTAATCCACTTCCTTATTGATAATTACGCGGTTTTTTCTTCATCTTCTTTGTTGGGCATCATAACCGCCTCACCATCTATCACCATTTCGTTATTCTGGTTACTACAGTAGGTCCGCAGCCACACCCTGTTTAAAGCTTCATCTTTGTTTGTTACCTCAACAATTGCAGTGACCGTATCGCCAATATATACCGGCTTTAAAAACATACAGGTTTGTTTAATATAAACTCCCCCTGGACCAGGGAGTTGCGTCCCTAGCACATTAGATATGAATCCTATGGACAAAATGCCATGAGCAATTCTTTTTCCAAAAATCGATTTTTTGGCAAACTCCTGGTTTATATGAACCGGATTCATATCTCCAGTAATCCCTGCAAACATAATTAGATCCGCTTCGGTGATGCTTTTGCTGAACTCAGCTTTGTCCCCGACATTCATCTCTTTGCACGTCTTACCTTTCAATTTATCTTCCGCCTCCTTTTCCATTTAAGTACCTTGACTGCTAATTTTGCAAAACCTGTGCCAATGTCTCTTGAGTCAATACAAACCCGTTAAGTTTTAATTGTTATATGGCTGTAAGGTTCAAAATCACGGGATACCTTTTGAACCATATAAAGTTCCCTATTCGTATCTTTACTTGCCTCATGCCATTGTTCGTACTGTTTTAGGACGATGAAGCAACGCTGTAGCCGTCCTCTTATGACACAATCCGTGTTATTTGATTTGGTGTAGGAATGTTGGACCGATAGATAATGGGGATAGCATTAAACTAAATAACTGAATATTTATCGAAAATTAAGTCATGATAAGAAAAATACTTAATTAGGAGGACCTGACATGAAGCTTAAGG
>CAZVLC010000370.1:0-1845 GCA_964627885.1 uncultured Peptococcaceae bacterium | reverse complement strand
TAAGCTTTACGACTCATATCGAATAACTTGAGGAAGAAGTATTCATCATCTGGATAGCCATAGCCTTGACGACGTAATGTCTTGATCTTGTTGTTGATGCCTTCGATCTGACCGTTAGAGATCCGGTAGGTCGCAAATGCAATGATCCCTTCAAAGTGTCGGTCCATCAAGCGCCCAAACCAGCGAAGAGGATCATTACCTGATGCATAACATACCTCCATGATTTCACTGACCAGACTAGCCATCTCTGGCTCACTGGCGGCCTTGTCCGCCTCCGATATCATTGCTTTGATTAGATCCAACGTGAACAGCAGCTGGTTGTTCTGGATGAGCTCGCTGTACTTCTCCTCACTGCCTGGACAGTGCGTGATTTCAACCTTTTGGAAGAGAGTGCTGCCCTTGGACAAAGGCTTCCTGGAAATCTGAGTTCATGTCAGAAGCGACTGCTTCAACACTTGCTCCATATAACGTAAAGAACCGCCCATCATAAATGGACGGTTCTTATTGATTTGGCATTAATTTGGAAATTGCTATGACCATAAAAAGTATGCTTCCTATAATAAATACCGTTGCACCTATTGCTGACAGCATCACAGAAATACCCTCAGAAGCTTCTAGGGGCATAAAAGACTTATTCTTTTTATAATAAAACAATATATCGAAAGCACTTACTGTAGCCAATACTAAAAACACAAACTATGTTTTGGTTTCGATCTTCGCGAAATATCCTATGATTGCATGCATCAAAAAAACAGATAGGTTTGCAATTAACATAGATTTAAGTGATATCGTCTTTCCTTTCGTAAGCATCCTTTTCTAAGGGCACTGTCCCGAAACCCAAGTCCATTTCATCTTCCCATCGCCAATTAATTATTTTTTTCAAGATGCATTTTGTTAAAGATTAGACAACCACCATTATTAATGCAAACTCCAAGAAAATTATTGAGGCACGATTAAAGGAAAAAATATATTATATTTTTCATAAACGGAAGTCTGACCCTCTAAGGAATCCTGTTTGTTTTAATAATTTAATAGTTTCATATTTTGTCACGAAATAGTATTTTAGCAACATATTTTTTATCTTAAAATTAATTTAATCATTGGTATATCAATGGTTAATTTTTTTCGAGTGGATATTTTTTAATAATATGTCAGTTTCGACAGTAATAAATGTATAAAAAAAATCCATAAGATGACAAACGAGTTGCTTTTCATCTGCAGCCCAGATGTGAAAAGCAACTCGTTTGATTGGGTCCAGGGAAACCTGGAGCGCGCTTGGATCCTGCGCGGGATCAAAGGTTCAGATCCCCCTTTGATCGATCGGATCGATCCCATAGGGTCATTTGATACGGAGGAATGGTTATGGGAAGGGACTGCCGCCCACGGGCAGACCGCCCCTCGGGGCATCGGTCTGCGGATCCGACTGGCGCGAGGGTGGCCGCGACGTTTCACTGCCGGATAGTGTGGAGGTCCATTTCACATCATATTCATAGACCCAGCTGCCCCGGCTGGAAAAATGCTGCACGTAAGCGACATCTGCCGTGGGAACGCCGTCTTTGACGGTGATCGAGACGGCAAAGATCAGTTCAGTCCACTGGTCACCGGATTCCAGGCGCTTTACGCCCTCATAGAGACCGCTTTCGGCATTGTACTCACAAAGCACCTGCAGTTCCTGCTCGTGATCTCCGTTTTCAAGGCATGGGCCCACCCGCAGCCCCGATCCAGTCTCTTCGATGCGGACGGCATCATACAGAAGTTTGTCGAAGGTGCCGTTAAGGGGTTTTCCCTGACTCTTGCCGGTATAGATCCCGCTGAAGGGCTGGATCCTTATTTTTCCGTCGGGGA
>CAZVLC010000369.1:0-1850 GCA_964627885.1 uncultured Peptococcaceae bacterium | reverse complement strand
GAACAACCGGTCTGGCACCGGTTGCCAAAACCAGTTTTTCATAGCTTATCGTCTCTCCGTCCGCCAACGTAACCAAATGCTGGCTTCTGTCAATGCTGCTTACTTTGGATACCACTATTTCGATGCCTTTTTTGAGAAATCCTTCATCCGGTATTTTGTCCTTTTCCACCGCTTTGAGCGTTCCGTATATATAAGGGATTCCACAAGGTACAACCGTATAAGCTACATCACGCACCACCGTTACGCTTTTATTTGGGTGCCAGGTTTTTACAGAGTTTGCCGTGCTCAGTCCTGCTGCTGATCCGCCAATAATTAATACATTCGTTGATTTCATCTTTGAAACTCCCCTCTGTATTGTTTAAAGTAAAGAACATATGCTCATTATAAAATATCCCCGGGTCAATGTCAGTATCCATTAAAAGTTTTTTTATCGTTTGTATCCTTCATATAGTTTACACATATAAAACTTGTTTCCATCATAGACAAGCTCCACCAACTGCTTCGAGCTTATCAAGTCCTCCACCGTTTGCCAATCCGCACCTGCATTCCCGAGCAATGTTTGCAACGCGTCCTGACGCATGGGGTGGACTGCACAAGTATCAAGGATGTCCCGGGCAACATCGCCGCCAAAGGAAAAATCGCTGCCTTCAAACTCATTCAGATATTCAACCTTAGACAAATCTTTGGCAAATATTTGATAAGCCAGATGTAATTTCTCTTCGTCCGGCTTGTTAACCCATTTGCAGGCAGGCGGTCGGGTCGGCACAGAGATATAGGCAACAGCTGGCTTCAGTTGGGTTAGAAAACCTGCGATGGCCTGACACTCCGCCTGCGTATCATTAACATCTTTAATTAACATGGTCTCGATTATCAGCCGTCCTTTATACACCTGACTGAATGCAAGCATACCAGCTTGAATTTTTTCCAAGTGTAATTGTCTGAGCGGACGATTCACCTTCCGCCATACATCTTCATTAACAGCATCAACTTTTAAAGAAACCAGGTCAGCTTCCGCAAGTTCACGCCTCACTTGCGGATGATCGATCAGGGACCCATTGGTAATAACCGCTGTTTTAAGCTTAAGACTTTGCAGTTTTCTGATCAATTCCCCCAGATTTACATCCAGTGTTGGTTCACCATCCGGAACAATTGTTAAATAATCAATCTGCTCCCCGTTGCGCTCCATCCGTTCAACCCTTTCTTTTACCTCACTGAAAAGTTCGTCCGGATCATGGAACGCCTGTCGTCCGGCCTGCATATGAGAGGAAAACCCCTGCTGACAATATACGCAGGCGTAGCTGCAAATTTTGGGCGGTATATTGTTTATGCCCAGACTCCTGCCCAGACGACGCGACGGAACCGGTCCAAAACACCTCATCATCCTGCCTTCTTTCTAGTCTTTATTTTCGTTGTTTTCTTTTTGATACTGTATGTCCAAGGCTTTCATTTTCCGATAAAGCGTACTTACATCTATATTCAGGTCTTGTGCCGCAAGTTTTCGATGTCCCTGATGTTTTTGCAGTGCTTCGATAATCAAGTGTTTTTCCATGGAATCGAGATTCAATGTAGGAAGTTCTTTCACTGTGGTTTTGCACAAAGCACGGATTTCAGCCGGCAAATGCTGAAGTTCGATGAGTTCCCCGCGGCACAGCACAAAAGCATGTTCTATCATGTTTTCCAGTTCTCTGATATTACCGGGAAAATCATAATTAAACAAAACCGCCATAACTTCATCCGAGACCCCGGCAATGTTCTTATTTTGTAAACGATTAAATTTATAAATCATATGTTCAATCAACAGCGGGATATCCTCTCGGCGCTGCTTTAATTCTGGCAATTGCATATGTACA
>CAZVLC010000368.1:0-1858 GCA_964627885.1 uncultured Peptococcaceae bacterium | reverse complement strand
CTTTAGTTTATGCATAGTTTATTTATTCTTTGTTTACATACGTTTGGCAGTTGGTTTGTTGACATTCTTTCGCGTCTCTACCGGTTATTTCAATTGAATCGGCAATGCAAATATCGCCCTGATCCCAGTACTTGCAGGTATTAATCACACAGGTGACGGTGGGCGTGAGATGTTGATTGGGCAGAATCGAGGAAACGAGGCCGTCCCAGTTTTTATTATCTAATGAGCCGAGATAATTAGGGATACTGCTCCGTTCGGAAAATGTTTTACACATTGTCTCGTCAATATCTTGGGACATGTTCTGCACGTCCTGCTGTAAAACGTCGATATTCTCGGCAACACATTTATCGCCTGGGAAATAGTGATTACAGGTATTCACAACACATTTGACGTATGGACTGACCCGCGGTGGTTTTTCGGTCATCTGAGTAATCCCCCTTCGTTTAATTAAATAGATAGAAGAAAAGCTTTTATTTTAGCCTTTCTCCTTGGAAGGGAAATTATACGCCTTGGGGATCATGCGTATCAGGCATGCGTTTCTTTATCAGGCACATTTTGCGCAGATTTTTGCAGGCAATCCGGACAGGTCGAAGCCAGCTGACAGTTGGGGCAGGTGTTCGCACTTTGACAGGCCTTTTGCCTGGAAGTGGTGGTAGTGCCGGGAGTTTGGTAGCTTCTTTCGACGGGGATATTGCTCCACCCAAGGGCTGCTGTTACGGATTTAATTGGTTGCAGCAGAAAATGGGGAGTAATAGTTAGTCCTATTTTAGCGGCGTCGAGGCTTTCCAAAAACTGTTTTTGCCAATGTAAGGGCCAGTCACCATAGCCCGGGCTGAACCGGACCGTAGGGAAATAGCCTTTATGCCTGATTTCGGCCGCATGATAGCAATCTAACTGCTCAATCAGGTATTCTGCTCCGGACGAGGCGACCGCATCAAAAATAAGCGCATAAGCCGGATTTTCGCTGCTTAAGGCGGTAAGATAGTCATCAAGTTCCGGTCCCAGTGTTACCGCGAACAAGCTAACTTGATCGCAGGTTTGGAAATGCGCCGTAGTGTTCTGTCCTTCTAAAACTAACGAGGAGTTTTTCAGGATGATTTTTTCCGGTTCACGACGTTCCACCGCAAAAACCTGCCAGGTACCGATGGGGTGCGCTTTTTGCTGGAGGATTTTTAAATAATGTCGAATCAGTTCTTGTTCGCGCGACGAAGCTTCCCGGGTGATTCCCAGGAAGGGCAGAACCTCTTCAGCTGTGATGTTTAAGGGAATTTTAAATATGTTCATGTTATTTCTCCATTTGTTGTTTTGTTAGGCCTCATTACTGCGCTGAATTATTACGAGGCGAATTTAGCAAAAGCTCGCGGACAACTTTAACCGCTTCCACGGCGTCTTGACCGTAACCGTCCGCCCCGATTTGGCGAGCGTATTCCGCGGTGACGACTGCTCCGCCTACCATAACCTGCACCGGTAGTTTCGCCTTTTTGATTTCCACAATGATTTTCTCCATTTCCACCATCGTGGTGGTCATGAGAGCACTTAAACCAATAATTTGGGCTTTTTCCTTTTGCGCGGCTTCCAAAAAAGCTTCTGCCGGGACATTTTTCCCTAAATCGATCACTTTGTAACCGTGGTTTTCCAGTAAGGCTTTAACAATATTTTTGCCGATATCATGCACATCACCTTTGACTGTGCCGATTACAATGGTGCCTTTGTTTTCCCCGGCGGCGGCCGGGAAATGGGTTTGCAGGTAAGAAAAGGCTGTTTTGACGGCGTCACCGGCGAGCATTAACTGTGGCAAATAGGCTTTTCCTTGGGCAAAAAGCTCCCCGATTTTTTCTAAGGGCGGAATAATTCCTTC
>CAZVLC010000367.1:0-1858 GCA_964627885.1 uncultured Peptococcaceae bacterium | reverse complement strand
GAGTTTAAAAATATTTTACAAAACGTGCGGGAAAAGTGGGAAAGCTCTAAAAGGGTTTCCGGAGAGCAAGGAGAACGAAATTCCACGGCAGAGGAGGCAGAAAAGGCAGAGGGGGAAGAGTCCGCAGCTGTTCCCGCTTATGTGGTAGTAGCTAATCAGCAGGCTTTACTGGAGTATCTTGACCAAACAAAAAAGGGAAAAGGTTCAGACTTGGAAAGTAATCAGGCCGGTCAAATCAGTTTGTTTCAAGCGGATGAGCCTTTAAATCAGGGCGGAGAGGTCGTTCTTTATCTGGAGACTGAGCGAAAATCGCCCGGGCACTGGCGCTTAAAAGCTTGTGGCTTAAAGGTGGCCGATCAATTGCCTGCTGTTTTAATCTGGCAGGATGATGAAACACTATTAAGTGGTTTTGTGGATACTTTGCGAAAATATCTGCAAAAATGGATCGCGCATAACTATAAAATTATTGTACATGATTTTAAGACGGTACTTTTAGTTTTACATGATGATGAAGAGATTTGGTTGCCGCAGAACATTAAAGCAAAAGAAATCAGCGATACTTTTTTGATGGCTTATCTACTAAATCCCAGCCGGTCCCCCCAGGATTTGTGGTCACTGGCACAGGAAAAACTGAATTACAATACGCTTCCGCTTGGCGAAGGGAAGATTCCTTTTTTAATTGAGTCCCTGGCTAAGTTAGGGGAAAGTTTATCCGAAGAATTATCTACGCAGGGAATGAGCAGGCTTTATCAGGAAGTAGAGATGCCGCTGGCCTTTGTTCTTGCGCAAATGGAGCAGACAGGGATTGCCTTGGATGAAACGATTCTGCAAGAGATGGGGCACGATTTTGATGCTTTGATCAAGCGGCTTACTGAGGAAATTTATGCATTGGCCGGTGAAGAAATTAATCTTAATTCTCCCAAACAATTGGGTGAATTACTTTTCGTGAAGCTGGGACTGGCCAAAGGAAAGAAGACAAAGACAGGTTATTCCACCAGTGCCGAAGTTTTGGAAGCTTTAGCCCCGGAGCACGAAATTGTCGCGAAAATGCTTGATTATCGGCAGTTGGTCAAGTTAAAAAGCACCTATATTGATGGTTTAAGGGCCCTGCGCAATCCGGAATCCGGTCGAGTCTATACTTCTTTTAATCAGGCGGTAACGGCGACCGGACGGTTATCCAGTACGGAGCCAAATCTCCAGAACATCCCTATTCGGATGGAAGAGGGCCGGCGAATCAGACGAGCATTTTTGCCGTCAAGCGGGAAACTATTACTATGCGCCGATTATTCGCAAATCGAATTGCGGGTGCTTGCACATCTGGCCGATGACAATGTCTTGATTGAAGCTTTTCGGTGCAAGCAGGATATTCATACACGGACAGCCGCGGAGGTTTTTGGTGTACCCATGGGTGCGGTAACTCCTCAGATGCGTCGGGCGGCGAAGGCGGTTAATTTTGGCATAGTATATGGAATCAGTGATTTTGGCTTAAGTCGTGATTTGGGGATTTCCCGGGCCGAAGCAAAAGATTATATCACCAACTATTTTGCCCGCTATCAGGAGGTTAAGGCTTATCTAGACCGGACAGTGGCGGAGGCAAAGGAAAATGGTTATGTGACAACAATCCTGAACAGGCGTCGTTATTTACCTGACCTGCATAGTCGTAATTTCCATTTGCGGAGTTTCGCGGAGCGGGCGGCGATGAATACCCCGATTCAGGGCAGTGCGGCCGATATTATTAAACTGGCTATGCTTAAGCTGGCGCAGGCTTTGGCGGAACAGGTACCGGATGCGTCCATTCTTCTTCAGGTGCATGACGAATTAATTCTAGAGGTTCCCCGAGAAAAGGTAGCTGAAGTAG
>CAZVLC010000366.1:0-1861 GCA_964627885.1 uncultured Peptococcaceae bacterium | reverse complement strand
CCTGGTCCTGTATTTCCAGTTCATCTATTACTTCACCCAGCGCCTTGAGCACAATACCATGTCCGCATGCGGGACAGAATTTGTGCGGTTTACTGGGAAGATACCATGATTTCGGGATTGCTTGAACAGCCATTGTTTTACCTCCTTTCTACAAGACAGACTTTACTTTATCAATAATATCACTATCAATAATTCCAACGCCGGGCATAAACAGCGTTTCGATTTTGGCTGTTTCTCCGTAGATTTCCTGTTTGACCAAACGCTCCAGCTGTCCGATGGCAGATTCTGCGATGATAAGTTTCTTGGCACCGTTCTTGGCAATAGCCGCCCGCAGTTCCTTTTGCGGGAAGGGGCGCAAGGTTATGGGTCTGAAGTATCCGGCTTTAATTCCTTGGGCACGCAAGGCCTTCACTGCATCATCTGCTGCGCGTGATACAACCCCATGGGTTACAATAATAATATCTGCATCTTCACAATTTTTCTCATCATATTCTATAATCTGGGGGGCCAATGCATCGTATTCAGCCTGCACTTTGGTAATTACTTCATATAATTCTTCTTCCAGGCTGTAGATATTGCACAGATGGCTGGGACCGCGCTCCTCTCCGATTTTTCCACCCAAGCCGATCAGTGGATAAGGTTCAACCATTTCAATGCCACGCGTTTCCGGATCATACATTTCCAAAGGTTCGCGCATCTTGGCCTGGTAACCATCACCGAGAATAAATACCGGAAATCTGTATTTCCAGGCATTGTTAAAACCCTTGATAATATAATCAAAAATCTCTTGATGGCTGGAGGTTGAATAAACGATACGGTGTCCTTCGCCATTCCCTCCATAAGTGGTGAGTGTGACTTCTTGCTGCGAGTAGACTACGGTACCTGATGAAGGACCTCCCCGCTGCTGTATGATGGCCAATAATGGCAACCGCATGGCCTCAGCCATGCCAAAGGGTTCCTGCATCAGAACATTCCCTGGTCCGGCGGTCGCGGTAAACGCTTTTTTGCCGCTCTGTACGCCGCCACAAACAGTGAATCCGGCGGAAAGTTCGTCTTCTGTCTGTAAAAATCCTTTGCCGTATTTAGGCGCCATTCTTGTCCAGTAATGCATTACTTCATTTTGAGGAGTAATAGGATAACCAAACATTATATCTGCGCCTGCTGCCAGACAAGCCCAGGCGGCGGCTTCGTTGCCAGTCATAAATGACTTTTTGCTCTCGCCAATTACTCTCTGCATTTATCCAATGCACCTCCTATAATCGGATTTGTTAATTGATTCATCACTACCATATCGCTGATGGCATGTAGCGTTTTATATATTTTATCGACATACCAAAATCATTGATTTTGCTGTCTTTAAAGTCCTCAACAACGGCGGTATATATAACTGGCAAATGCAGAATTCGGGCCGCCTCAGCAATGATTTCATTGCCGGTGTTAATGATTTCAGGAGTCGTTTCGTCTCCCATATGGGTATTGGCTACAATCCCGTCGACTCTTCCCAATCCGCCAACATATTCCAAAATCCTGTCGAGCGAATTGGTCATGGGGCGTGAGGCATTTAGAACTGCTATGACTTTTAATTCAGGTGTTTGGTCAACATCCTCTACCAGATTGAGCGTTCGTGCGCCAAATACTCCATAACCAATATCCAGGATAATATCTCCTTTATTGCGCAAAGCCCATCTTGCCCTGGGATTAAGCATCGAACCCGTCTCTCCCAGCCCAAAGGAATCCTCCCGGGATTGACTGATGATATTAAGATTCATCTTCTCCAATTGATGCTTTATGGGTCTTAAAGTATAAAAAGGCTCGACTGTATCCAAGTCGACCAGAGTAACCTGTCGGCCTTGCCTGCTCA
>CAZVLC010000365.1:0-1861 GCA_964627885.1 uncultured Peptococcaceae bacterium | reverse complement strand
GCGGTAGTCACCACCATCCACTCCAACTCCTGCGAATCCACCTATCGCCGCCATCCTGCACTGCTTTTTCTGTTTCCGCTAGGTTATAGGGATCGACAATCCGGATGTTATTCTCTTTAATCCCCACCGCACGCACAATCTTCTCAATATCTACCGTCACGGTCTCCTCGCCCTGTAAAGTGCGGCCAGTCCCCGGATTTTCCTGATGCCCGGTCATTGCCGTAATCCGGTTATCCATAATGATCACACAGATTTTACTTTTATTATAGACGGCATTAATTAAGCCGGTAATTCCCGAATGGAAAAAAGTCGAATCACCGATACAGCTAAAGACCTTTTTCGATACCCCGCCTTGCTGAAAAGCCTTCTCAAACCCAATTCCGGCCGAAATACTTGCCCCCATACAAATTACCGTATCCGTAACCCCTAACGGTGGAGTTAATCCTAAGGTGTAACAACCAATATCCCCGGAGACCACCACATTTTTTAATTTACTCAGAGCAAAGAACAACCCCCGGTGCGGACAGCCGGCACACAAAACAGGAGGTCTCCCCGGTATCGGTAACTCAGCCTGACTATCCGCCGCCAACTCCGCTTTACCGCAAGCGCACGGTTCTGCTTGGCCACACGCCACCGTCCCAAAAGCCTGCCGAATAATTCCCGGGTTCAACTCGCCACAGACAGGAAGCACTTCCTTCCCCTTACCCTGAATCCCCAAGGCTTTCAGGTTTTGCTCCAGATAAGGGTCATTTTCTTCAATTACCCACACTTCTTCCACTTGCGCCGCAAAATCACGAATCAATTGCTCAGGCAAGGGATAAGTCAAACCCAGCTTTAAATAGGAAACATCGTCGCCAAAAACCTCTCGTGCATACTGATAAGAAATCCCGCTGGTAATAATTCCTTTTTGCTTTCCGCCCCATTCAATCCGGTTCAGCGGAGAATGATCGGCCTCTGCCTGTAGTTTTTGTAGTTTCTCCTCCACCAGCACATGCCGCACTTTCGCATGAGCGGGAGCCATCGCATATTTCTGCACATTTTTCTGATAAGGCTTGACCCCTACCGCCACTCTTTCCCCTAATTCCACCAAGCTTTTGCTGTGACAAACCCTCGTCGTCACACGAAGAAGCACCGGCAGATCATACTGCTCACTTAAAGCAAAGGCTATCCGGACAAAATCCTTACATTCCTGACTATCGGAAGGCTCCAGCATGGCTACTTTAGCATGTGGGGCGTAAAAACGATTGTCCTGTTCATTCTGGGAACTATGAATCCCGGGATCATCGGCCGTTACTATCACCAACCCGCCGTTAACCCCCTCATAAGCCATCGTAAAAAGCGGATCTGCGGCTACATTCAACCCGACATGCTTCATCGCCGCCAGAGCACGAGCCCCGGCAATAGCCGCTCCGCTGGCCACTTCCACCGCGACTTTTTCATTCGGTGACCATTCGGTATATATCTCCTGAAACCCAGCCATATTCTCTAATATTTCCGTGCTGGGCGTTCCGGGATAGGCCGCCGCCACAGAACATCCGGCTTCGTATGCCCCTCTCGCTATCGCTTCATTACCTGTTAAAAGCTTCTTCATCGTTTTATCTCCATCTCCTCCTGCAATATTCTGCTATACTCTATCAGCTTTCCTGCTGTTCTTCACTCAACCATAATGTTAATTGTACCATTAATTCACGCAAGAGAAAACACTAACAGTCCTGTCTTTTCCCGCCATAATTTCCCGCTCAACCTCCCACTAGCCCAAAAGTTTTCAATACTGCCCTTTTACAAGACGATGTCCCATCTAAAGATTGAGGCTGAAAAGATTGCTTTCCAGAGATTGCAGGTTGCAAAAGCGTATTGTCTT
>CAZVLC010000364.1:0-1862 GCA_964627885.1 uncultured Peptococcaceae bacterium | reverse complement strand
GTGACGGTTGATAATCCGACTAAGCTCCCGCCCATTCAAGAAATAGAAGAGATTGCGGAACCGTTTGTGCGGGCCACGATTATGGTTCCTACGGATTATGTCGGCCCGGTGATGGAATTGGCCCAGGAGAAGAGGGGGTCATTTCTGAATATGGATTATCTTTCGCCCAGTCGGGTGATGTTGAAATATGATTTGCCTTTAAGCGAAATAATCTTCGACTTCTTTGATCAATTAAAATCGCGCACCAGAGGGTATGCCTCTCTTGATTATGAACTGGCTGATTATCATGTTTCGGACTTGGTTAAACTGGATGTTCTCATTAATAATGAAGGAGTGGATGCGTTATCCTTTATTGTGCACCGGGAACGGGCTTTTCCGCGAGGACGGGCCCTGGTCCAAAAATTGCGTGGTTTGATTCCCCGTCAGCTCTTTGAGGTTCCTATTCAGGCTGCTATAGGGAATAAGGTGATTGCCCGGGAGAACATCAAAGCATTACGGAAAAACGTCATCGATAAGTGCTATGGTGGAGATATAACCCGTAAACGCAAACTTCTTGAAAAGCAAAAAGAAGGGAAAAAGCGCATGAAACAGGTGGGCAGTGTGGAAATTCCCCAGGAAGCCTTTATGGCTGTCTTAAGTTTAGAAGACGAGAAGTAAGAGAAACAAGAAAAAGAAGTGAAACAAATGAAGAAAATAGGGATATATGTACATATTCCCTTTTGCCGAATGAAATGTCATTACTGTGATTTTGTTTCTTATCCGGGACGGAGTGAGGCAGAAATAGGCGACTATCTCTCTGCGCTCTGCCGCGAAGGCCGGATTTATGCACGGCGTTATGCCACTGCCGGTGAGGTAATTTCCGCCCAAAGTCTATATATCGGTGGTGGTACGCCCACTTGTTTAACGGGTGGGCAACTTTTTGCGCTTTTTGGTCATATACGAGCGCTTTTTCCGTTACCGGAGGGAATTGAAATAACCGTGGAGGCTAATCCCGGTACATTAGAACGGGAAAAGTTGGAGTGCCTACAAGAGGCGGGGTGTAACCGGCTTTCTCTTGGTGTGCAAAGCTTTTTTGATCAGGAGCTGCGTGCGCTGGGACGGATTCATACGCCGCAAGAAGTAGTCCGAAATTATGCTTTGGCCCGAAAAGTTGGGTTTCAAAATATCAATTTAGACCTGATGTATGGATTGCCGGGGCAAAGCCTGCAAACCTGGCGAAATAACTTACGGCAAGCAGTAGAGCTAGGGCCGGAGCATCTTTCTTTATATCAACTGAATATCGAAAAAGGGACTCCTTTTGCGCACTTGGTGGAAAAGGGCCTTCTGGCGGAGTTTAATCAGGATGAAGCCTATGCGATGTACCGCGAAGCCATCGCTTATTTGCAGGAAAAAGGCTATGTGCATTATGAAATCAGCAATTTTGCCTTACCGGGGAAAGAATCTTTTCATAATCAGCTCTATTGGCGCAATGAGGAGTATCTGGGGTTAGGTGCGGGAGCAGCCGGTTTCCTGCGTGGCGTTCGTTACAGGAACACTGCTGACCTTACTGAATATAGGGAATACTTGAAACGTGAAAAACTACCGATCAGTGAAGAAGAAATAATTGACGAAGAGTTAAGCATGGCGGAGACAATGTTTTTGGGTTTGCGGTTACTCAAAGGAATAAACAAGGAACGGTTTCAGCAAAAACATGGCATCGGTATTGCTGAAAAGTATGGACAAGTTCTGGAAAAATTGCTTGAAGAAGGGCTCCTCAAGGAGACGGCAACGGAAATTGCTTTAAGTAGTCGAGGGCTGTTTGTAGCCAATTTAGTGATGCAGGAGTTTCTTTGAGCAATATTTTTACGAAGATAAGAAATAAT
>CAZVLC010000363.1:0-1864 GCA_964627885.1 uncultured Peptococcaceae bacterium | reverse complement strand
ATAAGTTTGTAACTGTGCCGGAGCTTTTAGACATTCCTTCTAAAAAGAAAGTATGATAAAATAAACCAAGATATTTGATGACATAATTGAATTAAGAAGAGATAAGGTGATCACAATGTATATCAGTACGAGAAATAATTATGAGGCCGTCTCTGCTGCTGAGGCGATTAAATTAGGAATGGTGCCTGCCGGCGGGCTATTTGTGCCGGTAGACATTCCGCGTTTAACCGAAATGGATTATATCGCCATGGGGCAGGCTACATATCAGGAGACTGCGGAAAAAGTGTTGAGTCTCTATTTAAACGATTTTTCTGCGGAGGAGATTGCCTCGTGCGTAAAACAGGCGTATGCTGCCAATTTTGACAGGAAGGAAATAACGCCACTTCATCAATTAAAAGAAAATTTTTATGTCCTGGAATTGTGGCATGGTCCTACCGCTGCCTTTAAAGATCTGGCTTTGCAATTGATGCCGCTCTTATTTGCCCAGGCGTTAAAGATATTGCGGGTTCAGCAAGAAATCGTCATTTTGGTGGCGACATCCGGCGATACGGGAAAAGCCGCTTTGGAAGGTTTTAAGGATATTCCCGGTCTGAAGATTATTTGTTTTTATCCGTATGGTGGGGTAAGTAAGATTCAGGAGCTGCAAATGATCACGACAGAGGGTAAGAATACTTATGTTGTGGGGGTAAAAGGTAACTTTGATGATTGTCAGAATGCGGTAAAAGCGATTTTTGGAGACAAGCTGTTCCGCGACTTTTTAGCGGAACAAGGGATCGCTTTGTCATCGGCCAATTCGATCAATTGGGGCAGGCTCCTGCCGCAAATTGTCTATTATGTTTATACTTATGCTAACCTTCTGGTTAAAGGAGGCATTCAACCGGGAGAAAAGGTCAACTTTGTGGTACCCACAGGTAATTTTGGGAATATCCTGGCCGCTTGGTATGCGAGCCGAATGGGCGTGCCTGTGCATAAATTAATTTGTGCGTCAAATGAAAACAAGGTATTAACTGACTTCTTTCGGACAGGAAAATATGAGAAGAATAGACCTTTTAAACAAACAAACAGCCCTTCCATGGATATTCTCATTTCCAGTAATTTGGAGAGATTCCTTTTTGAAATGACGGAGCGTCAAGGGGCTTTAATCGCTAAATGGATGAATGAGTTAAAGGAAACAGGTTGTTTTACGGTTGAGGATATTGTAAGGAGCAAGATTGGCGAAATTTTGTGGGCGGGGTTTGCAACAGAGCAGGAAACCTTGGCAACAATTCAGGAAACATACTGTGAGAACGGCTATACTCTGGATACGCATACGGCCGTGGGGAGGAAAGTGTATGAGAAATATCTCACGGAGACCGGAGACCAGACTGTAACGGTGCTTGATGCAACCGCCAGCCCTTTTAAGTTTCCTTTCTGTGTTTGGCAGGCTCTTACCGGAGGTACGCAAGCGGCTGAGGACGAATTCGGGTTGTTGCAGGAGTTAAGTAAAAAGTCGGGGATGTCTGTTCATCCTGCTTTACAGCAATTGGAGAACAAGCCGATTTTACACCAACGTGTTTGTGCAACCACAAAAGTCCAGGACGTGGTGAAGGAGATTTTAACGCGGCAGTAACTTTATCGCATATATTATTTAGGCATACTTTCACAACAAAAGGCGCTCTTCCGGGTATTACGATATTATGGCTAATAGGAGCGGATGAATGAAAGTGAGAGAGGTGCCTTTTTGTTTTATGAAGAGTAAACATAATTTTTTATAATATTTGAACATCCGATTAATATATTGTAGAATAGAGAAGACAATTTTATTGCGGGGTAGTAAGCTATTAATGAATAGAATTAAAAGGGGAAGGGAAGAAGAATGGTAAAA
>CAZVLC010000362.1:0-1876 GCA_964627885.1 uncultured Peptococcaceae bacterium | reverse complement strand
ATACTTCATCATGAACAACATTTCTTAAAATATCTTTCACAAAGACAAAAAATGTTTTATTCAAAACTTCATCATTTACCTGTGATAAATCAACTTGGGTTTTTTTGAAATGATATTTAATGGTAATCACATCACTTAGTTCAAATTCCTCATACCATTCCGGAATTTTTAACCTTTCATAAGCATAATATTCGAAATCGGGACAATTATCATTGTAACTGCCGTATTCATCTTCGCCATACCAGTCAGAGTTATTGGCTTGGTGTTCCCTTACCAAATTTTCAGAATTATCCAACGTATCAAAGTTGATTAGAATTAGGCCGGAAAAAGGGTCGCAGTATAATCCGATCGTTGATATTACGATTTCAGCTTTTTCCTTTTTGAATTTATCTATCGATGTTAAACAAAAACTATGTATTTTTTGTTGATATTCGTCAAAGAAGATCATTTCTACACCTCCAATATATATAACTATCTATATTGTATATTATTCTTTGATAAATATCTATCTCTTGCACAACATTTTTAATCCATTGTTTAGTATGTAACCTCATAATAACCACAATTGACTTAATTAATTCCTCTTTATACCTGCTAACTTTTGTAATGCGCTTAATTTTTCCTTTTCCCCTATTTTTCCTTTTTCCAAAGCTGTACGAAGAACCGAGACAGAGTGGTCGATGTCCCCTTTATTGACCGGAAACGGGTAGCCATCTTTGCCGCCATGCGCAAAAGAATAGCGTACCGGATCTTGAAAAGTAGCTTGAACCCCATGTGTTACTTCCGCCACCATGGCAAGAGCCCTTAATGTGCCTTGCCCAACTCCCGGTTCTTCAAGTAGTGCTTCATAACTGCTCGGAGATTTTTCGTAGAGATTGTATAGTATTTTGTTGAGACGATTAGCTGCCGGAATTGGATGGTAAGAAGGCATGCTAAGTTTAATCATGTTATCTGAAGCCGCTTGAAAAGAGGATTCTTCATTGCCCCATAAAGACATCTGCTGTTCCTGTAAAGTAATATTACACTGTTTTCTCTGTTGTAGCAAGTTTTGTTGCCGTATTGAATCGATTATCTGTAATATTTTATCGGGCTTTTCAGTACAACATAATTCGATGGAAGCATTTCGCACTAACATATTTTGGCTTGAAACTAGATTAAGTACATTAGCACCATTTACCCCGCAGATGCCCCGATGGGGATCATTAACGTAACTCACTAATTGATCACTAAGCCAATGATACCTACGGGCAAATCTGATTTGTTCATTCATTCCTTGCTGCACAACGGTCCAATTGCCTTTATCGTCAAAAATGAAAAAGTGATGATATAATTGGTACCCATCTTGCACTGCCGCCGAATCCACCTTGGCCACCATTCGGCTGGTTCGCTGCAAAATCTGCAGGTCGTTGGATAATCCGTATTTTTCCCCTGCTATCGCAATTTCCTCAGGGGTCTTGCGTGAGGTTTTTCCTTTCCCTCCGGCAAAAAATATGCCGAGTTCGCCTTGCTTCTCCTTTAATCCTTCCTTGAGCGCGCCGCAAACAACCGTCGTTAAACCCGAAGAATGCCAATCAAACCCCAAGACACAGCCAAACGTCTGAAACCAGACAGGATCAGCTAAGCGACGTATCACTTCGTCTGTTCCATATTCATACGCAATTACTTCAATCATTAGCGCCGCCAGTTTTTTCATTTTTGCAAATAGCCAGGGTGGGCATTGACCACCATGCAACGGAATTTGGGATATTCCTGTTCGCATACTTATTCACGCTTCTTTCCCCAACATAAATTAACAAATAACACCCAGAACGCGATTATCTTAATTATAGAACATATGTTTCGTTTGGTAAACTCTTTCATCTAGATTTTTTACTGG
>CAZVLC010000361.1:0-1878 GCA_964627885.1 uncultured Peptococcaceae bacterium | reverse complement strand
GGCCGTCAAATGCGAATCAAGACCCTTGAACGGCCTAATTTTCCCCAAACCAAGACGAGCTAAATTCGGTAATTTTAACCCATCAACCACTTCCGCGATATGTCCTAACGTATTTGAGCCTTCATCACCATAAAGTTGAGCATCCGGCAAAGCCCCAATCCCTACGCTATCCAAAACTAATAATAATGTTTTCATGAAATCACCTCAATAAAATAGTAATCCGAACGCACTTAGGCCCGCGGATGAGTTTTCATATAAATTTCCTTAATTTTATTTCCCGTTAGATGAGTATAGATTTGCGTTGTCGCAATATCTGCATGTCCCAATAATTCCTGCACAGAACGTAAATCGGCGCCATGGGCCAGTAGATGAGTTGCAAACGAATGACGCATTGTATGCGGTGTAATTTCCTTCTTAATCGCAGCCTCATGCGCTCTTTTTTTGATAATCTTCCAAAAACCCTGCCGCGTCATCCCCCGTCCGTGATGATTGAGAAAGAGAGTTTTTTCCAAAGAATCTTTAAGGAGGAAGGGGCGCCCTTTTGCTAAATAAAGGGAAATACTTTGGCACGCGAGATCTCCCATCGGAATAATTCGTTCTTTACTGCCTTTTCCCATACATCGTACATAAGCCAGTTCCATATTTAATTGCGCCAGCTTCAAACTAATCAATTCGGAGACCCGCATCCCTGTTGCATAGATTAATTCTAACATCGCTTTATCCCTTAAGTCTAAAGGATCGAGCCCATGAGGCACCTGTAAGAGTCTCTCTACCTCTTCTTCATTAAGAACATGCGGCAACTTTTGCGGTAATTTGGGCGTTTCTAAAAAAATTGTCGGGTCTTTTTCCAGCCTTTTTTCCATACAAAGAAATTTAAAGAAACCTCTTAACGAAGCCAACTGCCGCGCAATGCTGGCCGGCGAATCCGAGCTTTTTTTTAAATGATAAATATAACCTGAAAGAAAATGCTGATCACACTGATCTATCTCGGGTAAATTCTTTTCTTTAAGATAATGACGAAATTTCTTTAAATCGCTTTCATACGCTGCAAGAGTATTCGCTGACAGGCCTCTTTCTACTTGAAGATATTCAATAAAGTCTCTTATTAACCTGTCCAAAATAAAATCGCCCCCTTTTATGGAACAAGAATATAATTCCACAAATTTAGGGGTTTTCCTTTTTTCTAAAGCATTAGTTTTTTAACCATTTTCATTTAGGTCACTCTGCACTTTTACCGGCTGGGTAAAAATGTCTTCATTTAATTCACCGGTTGGAACAACTGTGGATAACCCGAAACTTAACCCAGCAATAATCAGAAGGACTGCTAAGAAAAGAAATAACTTTTCTTTCCACCTGGTGATTGTAACAATAACCATATCCCTCCCCCCTTTATTCTATTTTTATGTAATTGTAATTAAAATAGAATCTAAAACCACCTGCACGAGGTGGTTTAAATTATTTTAACTAAATTTTATGAATTATTACTACTTAAATCATCGGTTAGATTAGCAGTAAAAAGCAAATAATAAATGTATAACAAAAAGGATATTCGCCACATAAGATAAGGAGGATAAGTATACATATGAGGAATTGGAAACAAAACACTTCCGAAAATGAAAAAGGAACATGGACAATCTTCCCAGATCTTTGTAAAGGATGCGGTCTTTGTATAGAAAAATGCCCTACTAGAGTAATCTCTTGGTCAGAACAACTTGGGTTCATGGGTACCCCATCCGTAAAAGCACGGATGGAAGGTTGTATAGTTTGTGGCCTATGTGAAACAGTTTGTCCTGAGCCGGCTATTCGCGTCGAACGGAAAGCCAAAAAAGCTATACCACCAACCCAGGTGGTATAGCTAAAAATTATATTTTACTAAGT
>CAZVLC010000360.1:0-1913 GCA_964627885.1 uncultured Peptococcaceae bacterium | reverse complement strand
AGAACTTGCTGTATCAACAGTGGCAACGGTAGTTGCATTCCCAGCAGGAGGGGCAACATCAGGAATAGCGTCAAAGGCCGCAGAAAAGTTTGCTTCCCAAACAATGCAAAATATTGTACAAAATGCGGTTATAGGAACAACAGCAACAACATCTGGAGCTTTCACAGGTAATGTAACAGATCAAACATGGGATATATCCAGTGGGGCGAAGGATACATTTGACACGGGAAGCCTAATTCGCGATACAGGGTTAGGTTTTATTACCGGATTTGGATTTAGCGCTGGCATAGGATATTTTGGCGCAAAACTTCCGACCAACAAATCCAATGTGAACAAGCCTACTAATCAGGTGACTAAGCCTGTACAAGGCAACTTAAATAAAGAAATAGGATTAATTAATAGTCCGGCGAATAACGGAAACAATGCAATCAAGCTTCTGCCAGCACCACAAGAGAGATTAATGTTGCCAGCACCTAAAGAGAGATTGATGCTACCTGCCGGTAATGAAGTTAAGTTACTACCTGCTCCCAAGTATAGTAATCCTTGGATTGAAGGTAGTGAGATAATTTCAATGGAAGCACCGAAGAATTTTTATATAAATATGGCTATGTCTAAAGGTCAATTAAGACCAGGTGGATTTGGAACCTTAGATGATATCCCTGATGTAAATTATGTTAGAAATGAACTTGCAGTAACACCAAAATTTAAGCCAGATGTGTCTAGTGTTCAAAAATTTTTAGTTCCTGAAGGAATACAAATACAGGTTGGAAAAGTCGGATCACAAATCTATAATGGTACGATATATCAAGGTGAAGAGAACCAAGTTGAGATTCTTAATTATTTTGATAGACTTAAGCTAATTCCGATTGGAGGACCTAAAGATATTAAGTAGGTGAATAGAATGAATAAGAAAGTGGAGAAATTTAAATGGGTTTTTAATTCAAATGAATTTGAATGGGTATGTCAAGGGATAAAAATGAGTATGCGTTATAAATTGCCAATTCAAAGCGTAATTCAATTAAATGACCATACAGGATTTGCTATTGTTCTATCTAAAGATGAAGTTGGTAAAGAAAATGCAAAAATTATTAATTTTGATGGTACTGAACGTATTAGGTTGGAAATTCCGGATAATATCAAAGATGCACTTTGTTTCCACGAAATTTATTATGTCTATGGAGATTTAACAGCTATAATAGCGACAAGTTCTAGAGATATAGCGTGTGTTTTTGACCCTAATACTGGAGTATATTCAAAAATATATGAAACAAGATAGGTAAAATTCAATCTATGTGGGTCGCAAAGTGTGTGTAGCCTTCAAAAATTACATCCGCCGATTCAAAATGGAAATAACCGGAATTTGGCAAGCGTTTTGCGGTGATTTTTCCCAAAATTAAATCGGAAAAGCAACACATCCCGGAGGACGAAATATCGAGAATTGTTGCTTTTTCCAGCAAATACACTTTTCTTTCTTTTTTTACATTCGATTAGCTTTAAGTTGCCTATCATTAACCATATCAATGAATGTAGTTATATCGATCAGCCATGACCTCTGATTATCGGAATATGTAGAATGTAAACTTTTCGGTAAAACCAATTGTAAATTTCTATCTTTCATTTCGTTGGTTTGGTTTTCACTAATTGCAGCTTCCAATGTTAGAAGATGTTTATGATCTATTTTGTTAGCCTCGGACAATACTTGTCTCCATCTATCTTTACAAGTACTCTTTACCCCAAGCATCGTTAACAACAACGGATTAAAGGTACTATCATGATATTTTTCTATATTAGGGAAAATAAAATCCGGTTTAGATTTATTTTCCGTTATTTTTGTACGTGAATAACGGAAAATGCTTGCCTTACGAAGACTTACGCATATTACCCGAATGATCAATTGCAAGCAGTTTCCGATA
>CAZVLC010000359.1:0-1934 GCA_964627885.1 uncultured Peptococcaceae bacterium | reverse complement strand
TTGTCCCCTTTATCGTCAACATCTTTTTGCCAACCAACCGATTGACTGGAGATTGACAGAGCAAAAGCTTTTTCAGTATAATAACAATAACAGAGCAGAACCCAGATAAAGGAGTTGTTCAAGTTGTCCCAACTTGATTCTTATGATTTTGAAAAAACAGTGGCTTCTTTTCTCCTGCGGCACCAAAGTATCTTAGATTTAATGTCCAAATATCAAGAAACTTGTGGCCGAACAAACCGGGCAATCGCAAAAGCCGTGACATCTTGCGGCTGTATTCAAATTTGTGCCGAAAAACAACCCTTACCCCCTGAGGCAAGTATTGAAGATTTAAAAAAGTTATTCTCTAGCCATATGGAAGGAACGCTATGTGAAAACTGTCGGGAGATTATTACCAGCGAGCTTGGAAAGAACCTTTTTTATATAACCGCAATCGGTAACACGCTTGGAATCCCCTTACACGAAATCGTCGAAAAGGAAAACAGCAAAGTAAAAACCTTAGGGAAATTTAACATGACTTAACCGAACCTAACCGATAAAAGAACAGAACACCGTTTTCAAGCGATAAAGCTTGGAAACGGTGTTGTTTTCGTCAATTATTTGTTACTAAATTTTTGATTTGATACCGTCAAAAACCGAAAAGCTTTTAAAATTGATTTTGGAAGTTAACTGATTAGCCAGCGATTTTGACTTTAATCTTAATTTGGTAAAGCGAGTTAACTCTTTGACTTTTGCTGTCCCTTGCACCGAATCTCCGTTATCAGCTTTTAAGCGATATTGATAAGTTCCGGGAACCGTAATGTTTCTGTCAATAAAATCCGTTTTTTTAGATATATTCCCCAAATGTTCCCACTCACCATCATTCACCCTTCGATCAAGCTGCCAAATTTTTGGTTGATTATTGTGACGCAGGGATTCCCAATTAATTAAATTTACCTGCTTGCCGAGAGTGCCGCGATAAGGATAAGCGTTCATATTAGCTGTTACTTTATTTTCACAGGCATATACCGGGACTTTTTCCGTGGCCCCCGCCGTTAAAGGCATACATTGTGCGGTTAACATCCCGAAAAGTAATAAAGCAACCCCTTTGCTTTTTTTCATGCATTTTCCTCCCGTCCTTGTTTAAGACAATCATTATTAGAATATTCCTGTTTATATTAAACAATACCCTGCGCCATCTTTCAAGTAAAAAGATTATTACCGTTTTAGAAAAACGCATTACATTAAAGCTAGCTCTAAAGCTTCCTGCAAGGTCTTTACCTCCATAATATCCAGACCCTCTTCCTGGGCAAATTGGCGATTATACTTGCCCCCGTACGGAATAATACAATGGGAAAAGCCCAGTTTTCTTGCTTCGTGCAAACGTTTTTCCAGATGTGAAATACCGCGTATCTCTCCTGTCAGTCCAACCTCCCCCATTACTAACAGCCCAGGTGGGCAATTCCTGTTTTTTAGACTGGAGGTCAAGGCCGTTGCAATAGCCAGATCCAAAGCCGGCTCCTGTATCTTAATGCCACCAACAATATTCACATACGCATCCTGCTGACTAAAGTTTAAACCCACCCTCTTTTCCAGCACCGCCATAATTAAATTCACCCGATTATAATCGGTCCCTGTGGCAATTCGACGAGGTTGTCCAAAAACACTATGACTTACTAAAGCTTGAATTTCCACTAATAACGGTCGTGTCCCTTCGATGCTGGCAGTAACCACTGAACCAGGCGAAGATATCGGCCTTTCCGCCAAAAATGCCTGCGAAGGATTTGTGATTTCCACTAGTCCCTCATTCTGCATTTCAAAAACGCCCAATTCAAAAGTAGAGCCAAATCGATTCTTGATCGCGCGTAAAATACGATATTGCTGATGTCTTTCCCCTTCAAAATATAAGACCGTATCTACCATATGCTCCAAAACCCGTGGCCCGGCGATACTTCCTT
>CAZVLC010000358.1:0-1941 GCA_964627885.1 uncultured Peptococcaceae bacterium | reverse complement strand
TTTTCTTGTAAAAACCAGTTTCAATAACTCGCCCATCTTCATACATTTTTTTATACTCACCCTGCTTAACGTCCCTGTCCTTTTTTATTACATAATACTCTTCTACAACAGATGACTTTCTATCCTTTTTTGATATTTTTTTCAACTCCTGCGAAAACCCTGAAAGGGTAACAAGTGTTGATATAATAACCAAACACAAAATTCTCATAGCAATTTTCAATTTGATGTATATGCGAATATATACTTTTTATTGATGTTATGAACACTTTGCCAAATGATAAACCCCTATGGTGATAGAAACAAATCAGTTTAACATCAAAAGAAAAACTATTTTTTAAAGACCCTACAATCCAAGACAAATCCCCAGGCAACACACCTCGATGGAATGGTCGTCCCAATCGACAGAGGCCGATACAACTGAGAAATCGAAGCCCATATCGTTATTGCTGATGGTAACCTCGCATCCAAAATCGACTTTAGTTATGCCAAAGTTTAGCGAGAACATATCGCTATCGCCACCAACAAACCTGAAACCACTGCGGCTTATACTTCCCGATGCTAGATTAATTTTCCCAATGCCAAAGCCCACATCCACAGCACCCGAAACGGAAAGCCCGGAATTTGAACTTCCGCTAAACCGAAGGTCGAAAACCGGTAGGGTGATATCCTTAATTTTTACCCCAGAGGTAAACCTACCACTTGCGGCCAAAGTACCGTTACGCTGCAAGCTGGCGCTTAGCCTAGCGTCGCCCAGGCCAAATGGAAACTTAACGCCTCCTGTGAGCTCTACCCCATAGTTAAGGCCTGCTTTAACCGTAAGGTCTCCCCCAGCATCAACATCAATACCGCAAACATTTATATCTACCCCTGCGGCAAAGCGTCCCTCCAGGTATACATCGTTCCAATATATATGGCCATATATAGAGGCGCTAGCGCTAGCTATGCAGTTGATATCGAGGCTACCAAGAAAAGTAATTCCATCGCGCACCGAGCTCGTTACCGTTAAGTCAACCGCCAACAAATCGTTAAAGGGAATCTCTCCGTGGAAATGCCCCTGTAGAATTAAAGAATCCACCCTCTAAGAAGGTGGACTTGATATAGGCCCCTATAAGGGGCCAAAGTCGAGCCGCTGTTGCTCTTCTAAACGCTCTTGGTTTTCTTGATATATTACGTACTTTCTGATCTTGTCTTCATCAAGGCCTATTGTGTCTACACAATATCCTTTTGACCAGAAATGGTTACCCCAATACGGTTTCGTTTTAAGTTGGGGGTAACTCTTGAAAAGGTTGATCGCTGTTTTTCCCTGCAGGGTTCCCATCAATGTGGATATGGAAATCTTTGGGGGAACGCTTACGATCAGATGAATATGATCCTTTTGAATATTCATCTCAATGAGTTCACATTCTTTCCATTCCAAAAGCATGGGAATATCATTGGACAACAACTCTTTGACAAGACCTTCAAGTACGCGATAACGATATTTCGGCGTCCAGACTATATGATAGGTGCACCGATAAATGACATGGCATAACTTCTTAAATCTGATCATGTCACAAAGTTAATAATTTTACAGGCTTAGCCGATTAAACATTACCACCCCCAAAGGAGGTGGTTTTAAGAATTATAATAAATTTGGTTTTTATCATAGCGGTGGTTTTTGGTTACAGTAATAATTGTCCTTTTTCAGAGACTAACCCCTTGAGATGATACTCCAAAACTGTTTCGAAATAGTTTGCGGTTGAAAATTCATTGTTATTTATTACCGAGTGGAAATAAAAACCAAATACAGAATGGCTAATGTATTGGCTAATAAATGGAATATTGAGCGTTTGGCTATACACTCCCCCGGTAATACCCTTCTGAATATTTGCCATAATTCTTTTGTTGAAAAAAGCTATATCAGAAGCAAAAAGATATGGAACAATAAATGTAGTAGCTTCT
>CAZVLC010000357.1:0-1947 GCA_964627885.1 uncultured Peptococcaceae bacterium | reverse complement strand
ATTTTCTAATGAGATCTTCTTATATTTCTTTAGTCGTACCGGATTAAGATGAATACTAATACGAATCCCAGTAAACCGTCAAATTCAGGAACGACTACCCCGACGAATAATCAACCGGAGCAGAAGCCGGCAGAGAAAGAACCGAATGATGAAACTACTCCGACAGAGCCCCAGGGTTCAGTTATTGGCAAATCAGCATCGATTAATGCCAGCTCTGTGGTGAATCTGCGCAGTGCTCCTACCACAGAAGCCAGTATTCTCAAAAAGGTTGGGAAAGATGATACCATGGTTATTCAGAAGGTGGAAAAAGATTGGTATAATGTGAAACTAAGTGACGGTACCATAGGTTGGATTGCCGGGCGGTATGTTAGCGTACAGTAATTAAGCGTAGTTTAACTTAGAAGTAAAGAATGAATGAGGATGTTCGAAAATAATGAGGCTGTTCAAAGAAGGAATTTCTTTTGGACAGCCTCATTTTGATTTAGAAGATAAAGATAGATTATCAGTTATAAGGGATGCTTGCTTTACAGCAAGGGCGAAAACAGGCGGGCCACCGACTCGGCAAAATGATGCCGGAGAGGGCGCTCACGAAATTGTTCCAGTTCCAGTTTTTCGGCATATTGCAGGTCACGCAAAAAATCTTTTTGCAAACGGGCAGCCGTTTCTTGGTCATAGATAAAGGCATTAACCTCAAAATTTAGGCTAAAGCTACGCTGATCCATATTTGCGGAGCCAACGGAGGATACTATTCCGTCCACGGTAAGCACCTTAGCGTGAATAAAGCCGTTTTGGTAATGGTATATTTCCACTCCCGCCTCCAGGAGCTCTTCCAAATAGGACATGGCGGCCCAGTACACTATTTTATAGTCTGGTTTAGCCGGTAGCAGCAGTTTTACATCTACCCCGCTTAAGGCGGAAGTTTTGAGAGCGGTAAAGATACTTTCATTGGGAATAAAATAGGGAGAGGTAATATAGACTGACTTCTCCGCCGTGGCGATGGCATAATAATAGACCTGCATAATTGCTTCCCATTGGGTATCCGGACCGCTCGCCGCGATTTGCACGATACGTTTATCTGTGGGAGTTTGCAAAGGAATGGGAGTCTCTAAACTTTGTTCGCCCGTTTTTTTGGTGGCAAAAGTCCAATCTTGCATAAAGATACGTTGTAAAAAGTAAACGGCATTTCCTTTCACTTCCAGCTGTGTATCCCGCCAATATCCAATTTCCGGATTGCGCCCTAAGTATTCATCACCGATATTTGCTCCGCCGATAAACCCGATTAGTCCGTCAACAATTAAAATCTTGCGGTGGTTACGGTA
The DNA here is from genome assembly GCA_964627885.1 of uncultured Peptococcaceae bacterium. Taxonomy (GTDB): domain Bacteria; phylum Bacillota; class Peptococcia; order DRI-13; family DTU073; genus UBA3937. The sequence continues at coordinate 628 of CAZVLC010000357.1, read as the reverse complement.
ATTGATGCGCCGATGGAAGGGCCAGCGATTTATTGGGAAAAAGGGTTCTATTTCCACCCCGGCCGTCTGCAGTTGCGCTAAAAACTCGGGACTAAGGTGACGAGACCCCAAGCCATCGTATAAAACGCGTACTTTGACCCCCGCTTTGGCTTTAGCGCAAAGAAGGGTGCCGATGGTTGTGCCGAGGCGGTCATTCCTAAAAATGTATGTTTCCAGATGAATAAAATTTTCCGCTTCCTCCATCGCCCGTATAAAGGAAGAAAAAATCTCTGTACCTTCGCTCAGTACTTTTACTTCATTATGGATTGTCGGAGGGAAGGTAGCATTATTGAAAATAAGGCGGATTAGCCGGTTTTTTTCTTGGGCGATGTTTAGCTCGGGAGGAAGTTGTTCCGGGTTTTGCGGCAGGGAATCAAGTAATTCCATGGGGAGGTCGGTGAATTGATTATTGAGAATTTTCTTTTTGGCCGAAATTCTTTTTTTCCGGAATTGTCTGCCGAAAATTAAATAGAGCAGAAAGCCGGCCACAGGGAGAAAAATAAGCACCAACAACCAAGCCAGAGTCCTTGATGGGTCTCGGCCTTCCAGAATGATCAGTATTCCGGCGAAGAGGAGCAAAGAGAAAAAG
>CAZVLC010000356.1:0-1949 GCA_964627885.1 uncultured Peptococcaceae bacterium | reverse complement strand
TTTCACCCAGAGGCTGTTCAATGAAACACATCGGACTCTCTTCTACGAAAAAACGGATCTTAATGCTTTTGGCAGACGGGACCTCAGGTATATTCCTGAATTGGATTGTTTTCGTCTTTTCGTAATCAATCGCTACTTCTTTCGCAGTCGGATTATATCCCGACTTCACGTCAGGCCACATCAATTCCAGCCTTCCTCTAATCGGGCCAAGTGTTGTTACCTGGTTCTTCAACATCATGCGTCTCGTGTATTTGGCTTTGTTGAAAGATTCTGAAAAAGAAACACTTATTACTCCGGAATGGTATTGGCACTCACTCACAAAGAGACCATTTTTCTCGAATAAATCTTCTCTGCAAATTTTGATTTTTTCCAAATACTTTTGATACGCATTCATGTTCTCTTCTTTCAAGTAATTCAGAAGAGTTATCCGCTCAACATTATTTCGACAAAGAACCCACTTGATACAACTATCTATCTCAAATTCACCCGGATACAATATCTCCGCATGCCTATACTTTTTCAATTCTTCAACATTTTCTGACCGCCCTGTACTATAAATTTTTTTGAATTCAAATTGAGCAAATTCTTCTATGCTGTCACAAGGCTTGCTCCCGTGACCCGACTGGGGCCCTTCTGAAAATTTAACGCCCGGCGTAGATAACAACTTTTCCAGATCGAAAAGTAAAAAAATAGGCACGGGAACATTGGCATTCATATCTCCGTCGTAGCGCAAAGCCGGATGCTTGAATCCTTCATTGTGGTACTGCGTTGGCGTCAGAGGTCTGAAATAAAAGCGCACAAAGGCTTCCGCGCCCGTCTGTGTCATATCAATGACTTGCCGGCTTGCGTTATCATTCGCCATCAGACCGAGCGCTTCTGCGCTTATTCTGCTGTAAAGTTTGCCGCAAGATAAAATGGGAACCGCATTGGTTAAATTGGTATAATGGAACGCAAATCTTGGCCACCAATTAACGGAGCTGTGTTTTTCGCAGTTTTCTTTGATGACCTCTCTGTAATTCACGGTCATACCTCTTTGAATGCGTAGGCGCGGCCTGCCCCTTCCTTTACTTGATAGCCGGCCACTTTCTCCGAAGCACGGCCATTACTCATTCTTATTTTAGATAAATATCCAAGTGAGTGCAGCAGGGCAAAAATGAGAGTCGCCTTTTGATTCTCTTTTAAATCAGGAAAAACACCCTTTGTTCTGACATCATCCCAAGTTTCGAAAAACTCATCTTCAGTGACAACCAAAGGTTCATTTCCACCTGGAGTTGAAATAATGAGACTATTATCTACCCATTGGGCTCTCATCAGGCTTCCGTCATAAGTAAATGAGTGGGGTGCAATCCCGTAGTTACATCTGATTTCGTCCTTAATTCCATTAAAAGACATATCTCTTGCGTTGGTTTTCATCCATTCAAGAGTCTCCCGGGGTGTTCTATGCTCCGGAACGTCGCTTTCATCCACCCCAAGATAGATATAAACATCAATGGGCAGCGGCTTAAGGTATTTTTCCATCAGGGGCCTGACGTCGTCCCAATTTAATTCTCCATTTCCGCAACCCAATCGCGGAAACGCTATGGACGTTATCCCCTTATCAGCATAGGTGCCGACAAACTTCTCGAGTCCCTTTTCTATATACTCAAGTTTTGAAGGATTTCTCCAATTCTCCTTTGTTGGAAATAATAAAACCCAATGATCCGGAGCGTAATACAACATGAGTTTTCCTACTTCCAGCTGGTTATTTTCGCATACCTTCCGATATGCGTTAAACATTTCCGGATAGCGATGTTTGAACGAGAGCGCCAGCCCTTTTCCCATCACGCCTACGGTATTCACTGTATTCACGATGACTTGGGCTGGAGAATCAAAAATATCTCCGACAATATATTCAATCATGTTGCGTTCTCCTGCAGGTTGATTCTTACGGCACACGGTGAAACAAACCT
>CAZVLC010000355.1:0-1955 GCA_964627885.1 uncultured Peptococcaceae bacterium | reverse complement strand
TTCTCCCTCCGCAAGAGTCCCCAAAATTGCCATGATTTCCTCTTCCTCTAACTGGGCATCAAACAGGATATCTTCTAAATCGCCAAAAGATTGGACTTTTTCTTTGATTAAGAGCAGCTTATCCGATAAGTATCGGCAACCCCGCAATTCCTCAAAAAGTTGGCGATAGTCTTCATCCTCCATTTTTGTCCCCGTGGAAAAGTGGATTTTTGGTTTTAAATCAGGGTTAAACGGCACCACAAACGTTTGCGCCAGAGTATTTGTTTCCTTGGCTAAAACAATCTGTGCCGTTATCTTGCGGAGACTTCTCGCCAAGTATCTTTGCAGGGAGTTATTAGTGATGTGGAGTTCCTGCACCATTTCCTCCATTGCCCGGCTCATCTTCTGTGCGATTATCCGCGCCTCGTCTTTCCTCAGCTCGTTTTGAAGTTTATCAAGGTCTTCAGCCGAAATCATCAATTTGAGCAGGCTGCGCTGGGCCAGCATACATCCTAATGCACCGGTGAATACCTGTTCGAAAAGATTTAGCAATAAGTCCTGGTACCCCTCATCATAGCCGCAAAGCAAATAATGAATCCTCTCCTCATCAAAATAACGGCAAAATTCATTTTCCAACAGGAGATTCTCCAGATATTTCGCGATATACTCGACTCCCCCTAAGCCTATAACCGGTTGAGAGAGTTGATAATCGATGGAACCCGGGGTTTCATGCGCAGCATATTCCGGATCATATAACGCGAAAAAACTCCCCAGCCCATTTTGCGTAACTGTTGCGTTATAGGTATAATTTACGGTTTTAAGCTTACCCGCCTGGATTTTCTGATAATTATTTTGCGCCACTGCAAATTTTTCTTTGATAAATGCCTTCCCTTTCTGATACAGTGCGGAAATCTCCGTCGTTTTTAGTTCATCAATGGCATCCTCAGGAGAAGGCAATGCTTTTAAGTATATGCCGAGCGTATAAAGAAGGGATCGCATAATATTTTCCGCCACTTCCACTTTAAGCGAACTGCTATCACCGCCACTGTATTGCTCACTTTTCTTCGCTAATAGCATCAGGCATTGCCCCTGTATTTTTTCCAGCATGGAATCGTTCAAAAGCCCATTGACAGATGCCTCCTGTAAAATCGCCAAAAAATATGCTTCGCCATGCAAATGCTTAAAGGCAGAGCTTGAATACCTTTCAATATTTGTCATCTTCATTCTCCTCATCATCAGGACTATCCTCCGCAAACCCAGCTGAAGCCCCATAGCGTAAATCGCGTGCCATCCTTTCCAACTCTCGCCCGGAAAGCAGATCAAGCGAGCCTTGACATACTCCATCAAATTTTTCTTTCATGAATTTTATTAGTTCATCGTCACTTAAAAGATCTAATGTTTCGTTCTTATAATAGTAGAAGAGATTAGTTAAGTCATGTAGCGTTTCCGCGTAATTATCCATCGTAAGATAAGGGGAATTACAAAATTCCCGAATAATTTTTTCCAACACACCTCCGCCAAATTCAATGCGGCCATTACTTTTTAAAGCAAGGCTGCGCGTCTCCACTAACTCAAGCGCATCACGGTGCGATAAGATTAACCCGTATCTCGCCGTATAACTGTTGCACTTTTCCAGTTCAGCCACAGCCTGCTTTTCGCGCAGCGCAGAAGATATGTTCATTATTTCGAAAGACAACACCAGCACCTCCCCGCAGGAAATTTTCAGAACATAACTACCCGTCCAAATTTCATAGCCGATTAATCTTGCAATTAATCTTCTACCGCAAAAAGCAATAAAAGCACTATCATCGGGCGGCGAAAAGAGCCCTAAAAAAATCAAAACAATACAAAAAACAAAAAGGACAAACAGGAGATAATGTTGAACGCATTATCTCCTTTCTTTTTTTACTATTCTATAAGCTGCACTATACCCCTTCCCCGTTAAAATCAGGGATAAAGCTTTCTGAAGCTGTTTC
>CAZVLC010000354.1:0-1968 GCA_964627885.1 uncultured Peptococcaceae bacterium | reverse complement strand
AAAAATTCAGTCTCTTAAAGTTGCATTGTAGGCTTTTGCAAGTTCGTCTAAAAGATTCTCGTTGAGAATTCTGATGTACGTCCCTTTCATTCCCAAAGACTTAGATTCAATAACACCGGCACTTTCAAATTTTCTGAGCGCATTAACAATAACCGAGCGAGTAATTCCGACACGATCGGCAATCTTACTGGCAATTAATAAACCTTCTTTACCTTTTAACTCTGCAAAAATATGTTCAATCGCTTCAAGTTCGGAATAAGAGAGCGTCCCGATTGCAACCTGAACAGCAGCTTTACGTCTGGCTTCCTCTTCGATTCGTTCAGCTTTACTCCGCAGAATCTCCATCCCTATTACCGTTCCTCCATATTCACCCAAGACTAAATCCTCGTTCGCAAATTCGCTGTCATATTTAACTAATAATAAAGTACCCTGTCTTTCTCCGCCACCCATAATCGGTATAACCGTGGTGATTTTATTCTGAAAACCGCAATCATTTTCCAGACTAAAAATACAGTCGTTAGAATCTTTGAGGATGTTAGCGTGAGTCTGGGTAATTCTCATTAACTCTTCATTATAGGATTCCGGAAATCTTTCTGCTTTCATCACAATATCAGTAATCGCCTGACAAACAAACCCATCCATGAAAGCATATCCTAAAATCTTGCCTCTCCTTCCTACAATGTAAACATTACAGTCAATCAAATCGCTTAATACTTTCGCTATCTCGGTAAATTCCACAGGATTTCCTGCCGTTTTTTGCAATAGTTTGTTGACTGTTCGGGTTTTTTCTAAAAGTGTTTTCATTATTCTCTTCCTCCTAAGTAATAATTACAAAATATATCGGCTTAAATCTTCATCTTTCATAATTAACCGCAATTTATCTTTAACAAAATTATTGTCAACCGTGATCTTTTTCGGGTGCACATCCGGAGCCTCAAAAAGAATATCTTCCAATAATTTCTCCACAATAGTATGAAGTCGTCTTGCGCCAATATCTTCTGTTTGACTGTTTACAGTATACGCGATATTTGCAATTTCATCAATAGCATTTTCAGTAAATTCTAGCAAAACCCCCTCTGTTTTTAATAATTCAGTGTATTGTCTAATGAGTGAATTACGCGGTTTAATAAGAATCAGTTTGAAATCCTGCTGAGTCAAGCTTTCTAATTCTACACGTATCGGAAAACGTCCTTGCAATTCTGGTATTAAATCTGAGGGCTTGCTTGTATGAAAAGCTCCCGCAGCGATAAACAAAATATACTCGGTTTTCACGGGGCCATATTTAGTCATAATCGTTGAGCCTTCGACGATAGGCAAAATGTCTCTTTGCACACCTCCTCTCGAAATATCTGCAGCAGAATTATCCTTCCCGGTAATTTTATCGATTTCGTCCAAAAAGATAATCCCGTTTTGCTCAGTACGTTTAACCGCTTCATTAATTACTTCTTCCATATCAATCAATTTCTGAGCTTCCGTTTGGGTTAATATTTTTCTGGCCTGGGAAACCGTAACCTTCTTTCTCCTTTTTCTTTTTGGGAAAAGATTGCCAAGCATATCTTGAAAATTCATTCCCAGCTCTTCCAGATTACTACCTACAAATAGGTCAGACGGGGTTGCGCTCTGGTCTTCTACTTCAATCTCCACAAATTCTTGCTCTAATTCACCATTTTTTAATTTTGCTTTTATACTTTCCCTATTTTCAGTAAAATTATCCCCTCTTTTTTCCGTTGGTGAGTCATCAGGTTCATCTTCGGCGGAAGCACCGCCAAAAAACACTTCAAAAGGATTTTTTCCCAACGAATCGGATTTAGGAGATGGATATAATAACTCCACAATTAAATTATTAGCTATTTCTGCCGCTTTGACTTCAACAGACTGTACTTTTTCCTGTTTAACCATTCTCACGGATATTTCCGTTAAATCCCGCACCATCGATTCAACATCTCTACCGACATAACCCACTTCAGT